>WAOJ01000030.1 GCA_015521275.1 Desulfurococcales archaeon
CCTTCTACTTGCCTTTACGCTTCCGCGGCGTTGCTACAGCTAAGGCTAAGGTTTACTTCGACTTCAACGGCACTTACACCTTCTACGTCTCTCCCAACGTCATAAGCTTAAAGATAGATGGAAAAACGTTCAAGCCAGACTTCTCCAAGAGAGAACTGATGAGGGATAGGATGTGGGGGGCCTTGACCGCTAAGCTTCACCTAACCAAGGGCTGGCACTTGATAGAGGTCAAGTTCAGGAGCGGCTTCTTAGCTGTTTATTGGAAAGGGCCCTACAGCTGTGCCCCCCAGCCTATATTTGGTAGCAGGTTCGGCCCCCTCACTCGCTGACTTTTATTTGAGAGGGTATCTTAGGCTCGAAGGGGAACATGCCCAAGCCCATACCTTGGGATAAGTTAACCAAGGAAGAGAAAATAGCTGTCCAGTACTTCGTCTCGTTCAAGTCTGTCGGAGAGCTAATAGCCTTGAGAGACTTGAACCTAAAGGGCATTAAGAGGCCCACCCTAGTTTTGGACAGCTTGGTGAAAAAGGGGATAATAAGAAAAGGGGAGGGCTGTTACTCCTTGGCAAAAGAGTATAGGATCTAACGCTCTCAAATACCCTTTGGGGAAAGGAGCTTGGACTGGTCCCTCGAGACTTGGGTCCGATGGTTTGCTTACTCATCACTCTTAGCGGAGCCCCCTTACGTCTGGGGCTCCACTTCCCAACAAGTGATGCTCATCGTTAAGTTATTGAAGAAGTACGGCGTGAGGAAGGGCTTGGTATTGGATGCCGGCTGCGGAATAGGAAGGATAACCGTCGCCCTGGCAGAATACGGTTACGACGTGTTGGGCGTTGACATATCTCCCAAGTTCGTGGAAATGGCCAACGAGAGGATAGCCAGAGCTGGGGTTGAGGAAAGGGCCAAGTGCGTCGTGGGAGACTTGAGGAGGATCCAAGAGGTCGTTATGGAGAAGAGGTTCGATGCGATAGTTTCTTGGTTCTCGTCTTTTGGCTTCTACGGCGATGAAGTGGACAAGAGCATTCTCAGAGGCTTCGCTTGGGTAGCCAAGGAAGGGGCCCCGCTCTTAATAGACATTGAGAACAGGGACTCCGTTTTGAAGGCTAGGGGCTATTCCTTGGACTACAAGTGGACCCTCGAGCACGACAATTACGTACTCTTAATAGAGTCTAAGTACGACCCTTGGACCAGCGTTGACAAGAGCACCGTTAACGTCTATGAGAAGGATGTAACTGGCTTAAAGACAGTAACCAAAATGCCCTTGCAGTTCAGGCTTTACTCATTGCACGAGCTGAACAAGCTCTTGAGGGAAGCCGGCTGGTTACCAAAAGAGGCCTTGGGTGACTGGGAGGGCAACCCCTTCAAGCCAGACTCCCCGAGAATAATTTCGGTCTCGGTGAGGGAGTGATGAGGCTTTGCGTAATAGGCTGCGGCAACGTGGGGAGAATAATTGCGAGGGCAGTTGACGAGGGAACCCTAGAGGTAGACCTCAAGTACTATGACAGAAACCCGAAGAAATGTGAAGAGTTGGGCAAGCCCTACTCAAAGGGCTTCGAGGAGTTCTTGGAAGGTTGTGACGTAGTTCTGGAAGCGGCTTCCCCCCAAGCCGTGAAGGAGTTCGGAGCAAAGGTGTTGGAGAGGGCCGACCTAATAGTGTTGAGCGTTGGGGCGCTCCTCGACGAGGAACTTTTGAAGGAGCTATTGGAAGTTGCAGAAAGGAATGACAAGAGAATATTCGTTCCTTCCGGCGCAATAGCGGGGCTTGACGCAATAAAGGCCTTGAGCTTGGTGGGAATAGACGAGGTAACTTTGGTTACTACGAAGAACCCGAAAGCTCTTGGAGTTGAAGCAAAGGAAAGGAAGGTGTTGTTCGAGGGAGATGCTAAGGAGGCCGTAAAGAGGTTTCCATTTAACGTAAACGTGGTAGCGGCCTTGAGCTTGGCAGCTAAGAGGCTTGCAAAGGTCAAGATAGTTGCTGATCCCAACGTCGACAAGAACGTCCACGAGGTATACGTGAAGAGCAAGGCCTCCGACCTATACATAAAGGTTGAAAACGTGCCGAGCCCGATGAACCCTAAGACCAGCTACTTGGCAGCGCTTTCCGTTATTGAGCTCATTAAGGAGATAGGCGAGAGGCTCAGGGTCGGGACTTGAGCGGGGCTTAGGGAGCTCATGCAAGCTTCTGTACACGCTGCTCCGTCTACGTTACTATTTTACCCCCTCGCCGTATACATACACGGTGGTCCTTTGCCCACGGCAGTCCTATCAGTAAGGGTTAGGAAGGAGTTGAAGGAAGATGCCGAAAGGCTCGGAATAGATCTTAAGGAAG
>WAOJ01000031.1 GCA_015521275.1 Desulfurococcales archaeon
AGGAACATACAAAAGCTCGAGAACATGGGCATAAAGCCTAAGGTAATAGCCCCCGCTCATGGGCTCATATGGAGGAAGAACGTCGAGGAAGTAGTACAGATATACAAGGACGTAGCCTCCTCGAAACCAAAGGACAACAAAGCCTTACTCGTTTACGCTTCCATGTACGGTACTACGGAGAAACTCGCGAGGGGCTTGGAGTGTGCCTTAACCAAGGAGGGCTTCGAAGTCGCTACTTATGGCTACAATGACACCGCTAGACCCCCCTTATCGGAAATCTTGACTGACGCATCGGACTCTAAGGTAATAGTGATAGCTACGCCGACTTACGAGGCGGAGGCCTTCCCGTACTTGAAGATGGTTGCAGAGGAGCTATGCTGGAAGGTAGGAGATGGAAAGAAGGTAGTGATAGCTGCTAGCTACGGTTGGTCCTCTGCGGCCGCAGAGCAGATAAAGAAGATACTTGAGGGTTGCAAGTATCAAGCAGTTGAAATAGTAAAGTACAACGCAGTAGGTCCCACAGCCATAAAGGACGAGGAGGTTGAGAGGATAGCTAAGAAGGTCGTAGAAGCGGTGAAGGGCTGAGAGGGTGCAAGAGGGTCTTGATGGGACTTAAGGTAAAGAGAAGGTACGTTTTTGATAGTATAACCTTCGGCTTGGCCGCGAACAAGGGGGCTCTCGCCGTAGCCTCGTCCAAGCTCCGCCTCTTGCTCAAAGACAAGGGCTTGTCCGTCCTTAAGGCCAGCTGTGCTTGTAATTGGGAGGACGGCGTAATCGCCAGCGACGGCAAGAGGCTCTTCTTATGGAATGGGAAAGAGTTCAAAGTGTTGAACTTGTGGGAACACACGAAGGCTATGGCCTCCAAGGACGAACTCTTACTCTGTCATTGGAACCTTTGCAAGGCACTATCATGGGACCTGAAGGAGTTGTGGGACTTAAAGATAGAGGGGCCGGGTCTAGCCACCAAAACGAAGGGCTACTGGTATTTGCCCAGTAAGAAAGGGCTGTACGTGGTCAAGGAAGGGAAAGTCGTGAACGTGGTGGAAGTGAGCGGCCCCTTCAAGGCAGTCGCATGCGAGAGGGGTTTGGCTCTCGCCAGTAGCGAAGGTGTGACATTGCTTTCCTTAGAGAGGCCAGAGACCCCAGAACCTCTGAGCTTCTTGGAGGTCGAAGACGTACTCTTCGACATAGCCTTGTCCGAGGATTGCAACTACTTAATTTTGGCTACAAGTAAAGGCTTAAAGATATTTTCAGAAGAGTTCCTAGAAGTTCCCACAGAAGAGGCAGTCACTGCGGTAAGTTTTGGAGAGGACCTTTACTTCTCCTATGGAGAATTTGAGAAGAGCACTGTGTTAAATGCAGAAGTCTTGAAGCTTAAGTCGGAAGAGCTAGGCGTAGCGGACTGGGTCAAGTCCAGGAAGGGGAAGTTGATAGCGGTTAAGGATAACTGTGTGGAAAACCACTGTCTGGACTACGTTCTGGACGTTGAAGCGGATCCCTTGACCTTGGCCGGCGAGGGCGTGATCTTTGATGGGAAGTACTACGACGTTGGACTGGTGACCTCAGTTGCAAGTGACGGAAAAGGCTTCTTGGCTTGCAGCGACTGGTCTTGCACGTATTACGACGGAGAGGAGGCTTGGAGCATCACCTTAGAACGGCCTAAGGCCTCATTCATGAACGGCTACTTCCTCATAGCTGCTAAGAACAAACTAGTCTTGGTTAAAGATGGAAAAATTGTGAAGGAAAGGGATGTGCTAATGGGTGAGCCGTTGAATATAAGCGTTGCAAAAGACAAGGCTTTGATATCCTTCACCAAAGGAAGCGTAGTAATTGATAGTGAGCTGAACGTCGTGTGGGCCTTAGATGAAAGCAGCTTCCATTCGTCCTTCGACGGCGAAAACGTCTTGATCATTGACAAGCGAGCCAAGCTCTTCCCCTTGGGTGACCCCTTGCCCTTGGACTTGGGAGAAGCCCATTCCGGAGCCTTGACGAAAGAGATATATTTGGTAAAGAATAGGAGGCTAATAAAGGTTGAGAAGCCCGATTTCAAAAAGAGGGACTTGCCACCCATAGTTGACGTCATGGGCTTTGGGGATAGCGTAAAGGGTATTGCTAGGGGCTGTGGGCTGGCAATTGCCACGCCTTCGAAGAGCTATATAATTGGCAAAACCATTAGGGAGTTGGAAGGCTTTAACGACGTTTACTATTACTCTGGCAGGTTTATATTCATCAACGAAGAGAAAGCGCTCATAGTCGACTGCGAGAGCGGCTTGAAGATTGAAGTGGAAACTGGCTTCGGAATAGGGAAGTGGGTCGTAGCAAATGAAAAGGGCTTCTTGGCGTGCGGCGACTCCGGTTGCGTGTTGCACAAGTGGGACGGCAAGGCTACTGAGACCATCTCGAGGTCCGTGAGCGGTAAGCCCTTGGCGCTGAAGGAAGAGTTCATAATACCAACGCGGTTTGGTATCGTTTCCACAAGCGGTAAGGAGTTACCCTTGAGGGACCCTTTGTCCGTTGGCACTTGTTCGGACAAGCTCTTAGTTGGCGGCGAAGACGCGATATTTGTATTAACGAAAGATTTGAAGTTTATGAATGAAATTCAAGGCTTTAACAGGGTTTTGGCAGTAGGATGTGGAATAATTGCGGAGGAAAGCGGAAGGGTAATTATGGGTAAAGAGTACTGGTTTCCAACTATCTCGTCTGTATTAATCGATAAGGAACTTTACGTAGGAACTAAGAAGGGGCTCGTCTATGTGGTTAACATTGACCGTAATGTTTAACTTATCACTCAATAAAGAAAGGTATGAAAAGGTAGGACGAGTTCAGAGAAGCGGAGGGTTCTATGCCAAAAAAGGTCCTGATCTTAGGAGGGGGCACCGGAGGCTTCGTGGCCTCTAAGGCGTTAGCCGAAAAGGCTCATAAGATAGGGCTGGACTTGGAAATAACTTTGGTTACGAAGGATCAGTACCACGAGTTCCAGCCCTTATACGCCGACGTTGCCTTCGGAACGGCCGCTCCCGATGAAGTGAGGGCCCCTATAAAGAATATGGAGAGGTATGGCGTGAAAGTTGTTCTGGACAAGGTGACTAAGATAGACGCAGCCAACAGAAAGGTCTCCACCGCCAAGAGTGGAGACCTAAGTTACGACTACCTCATCGTGAGCTTAGGGGTTGAGTATCACTGGGACAAGTACCCTGGCTTGAACAAGTACGGTTATCACAATTACACCCTCGATGGGGCCTTAGAGCTGGGTAAGGCCCTTTCTAAGTTCAAGGGCGGGAGACTCGCCATCTTGGTGCCGGAGACCCCACACCGTTGTGGCATGTATCC
>WAOJ01000032.1 GCA_015521275.1 Desulfurococcales archaeon
GTGCTATGCTAAGGAAGGCTTGGTCGTGGCCGGTCCTTCCGGACTCTATGAGGTCACTCCTCTTCTCCGTATAGGCAAGCGTCTCTGAGGGGACATGAATCACAGCTTAACGCACAAGTGCCGTCCTTAAACTTGGGGAAGCCATATATCCTTCCCACACTCACACCCACTCAGTATCCCTCTCCCTACTTATATGTTCGGCTGTTCTGAGTCCCAAGTGCTTTGCCTTCAATTCCATAACCTTTATGCCCTCTGGGCCCCCGAGCAGAAGCACGTTTGACTTCCAGTCGGCATCATTAATCCAACCAACCCTTTCCTTGGCGACCAACTCTCCCTTGAAGTCGAAGACTAGTAAGTAGTCCATTGAGAAGGTCACGAGAATATTCTTCGGTAGGGGTAACCCAAACCTGCCCGGGAACTCTGTCTCGTCCTCTATCCTAACCACACCGTCGAAGCCGAGTAAGGTTTGGCCCCAACCAACCTTCACCCTGGCCTCCCACAAGTCCTCACTGCTCCTCTGATATATGGTCTCCAAGCTTTTCTTCGTTAAGTCAAATATGTCCAGCTTTGCTACATAATCCAAGCTGAAGTCCTCGGGTACGTCCAAGTTTACCATGTAAGCCTTGCCTTTCCTTATCGTTACGTCCACGCAGTTGGCCCTCGTTTCCGCGTATATTCTTCCGCTCTTGAAGTTTAAGACCATGACGAGAGGACCCTCGTCGTCCTCGCCACAAATAACAATTTCTCCGGGCCCCAAGCCTACCCTGTTCGCGCTCAAGAGCGCTAAATCCAAATCTAAAGAGAATGAGGAAATCAAGTTCTTGTTATAGTCGTAAACGTAAACGTTATCATGGCCTAGGAGGGCTATGAGGCCGGTTTCCTCGTTTACATCCATATCTATTAATTCCTCTGGGCAGACCTCGTCCTCGTTAATGTACAAACATTCGCCCAGCGCTACGATACTGTCCTTCAGAAATGCTACCCTCTTTATTCTTTCCCTCTCAATGCTTAGTAGCGTTTCCATTCCTCCTAGACCTCTGGGACTGGACGGTAGACCCTATATAACCTTTGGGGCAAGGGAGCCCCTCT
This sequence comes from Desulfurococcales archaeon, assembly GCA_015521275.1. Lineage (GTDB taxonomy): Archaea > Thermoproteota > Thermoprotei_A > Sulfolobales > Ignicoccaceae > Ignicoccus. The sequence continues at coordinate 1,090 of WAOJ01000032.1, forward strand.
AGAACTCTGTCCAAACATATCTGGAGGGCTACCAGCTCTGCCGTCAAGGGCAGACCGAAACATTTGGGCGCTATGAAAATTTCCTCCTTAACCTCCTTTCCCGGACACCAGTAATCCTTAACTTCGGGGCACTCGGACTTGGAGACCCCTGGAACCTTTTTCCCCTTCGCTATTGCTTTGAACAAGCCCACCAAGCTCTCCGAGTCCGGGTAAACCCTCTTCGCCTTGCTCCCGTCAATCGATATTACTTCCCCTTCTACGTTTATGTAAACAATAGTATCCTTCCTTATGGCGTTGGAGAGGAACAGAGAGGCGTTAACCGCTAAGGCGGCCTCCCACCTATCCAAGGGCTCACATATTACTACCTTTCTCACACCTCTCCAGCCTCTCCGCTATTTCGTCCATAAGCCTCCCGATGAACATTGTAGCCAACAAGGCAGTCCTCATGAGTGGCTCATCCACGTTTACGTTGTATTTCTGGGCGTAAAAGATCGCTTGGGGCAACCTTCCGAGCATTACCCTCAAGACCTCGTTTTCCTCGTCGTTTAGCACTGAAAGAGTAACCTCGGTGAGGTCCTTCAGGGCGTTTGCTGCCCCTTTCTCGTTGCACTCCTTCTCAAACAGCTTCAAGAAGAGCTGTTTGGGGGTTCTGGTCTTCCCCTTACAGACCTCGTCAACCAGAGACTTGAGCTGCGGCGGATATTCCGCTGTCGAAAGCATCTTGCTCATCTCTGGACAAGTGGCAGTTACGTTGGCTTCCAGCAAGACGCTCGCCGCTCCCGCTAATGGGAAGGCCTCCGCGTTACTGCAGAACTCCTTCTCGAACTCCTCCCCGTACTTGAGCCTTAGGGCCTTCAGTAACAAGTAGGCAAACATAGAGGTTAGGGAGTGCGCGTCTTCGTACTTCATGTCCTTCACGCCTTGAGTACTTATGCGAGAGCTTTTAACTCGGCCCTCTTCTTCATCTCCCTCTTGGTTATTGCCCTATACAGCGCTTCGAATACTAAAGAGCCTATTATGAAGATTAATGCCGTCCAGAAAGCTTTTGGATTCGTAACGAAACTATACGACAATATTATAGCAGAAGACGCTAGCAGCAATATTATGCTAATGGTTATTACCTTGGGATCCCCCTTGGTTTTATCCTTAAGCTTCCAGTGAGAGAGTGCCACAGCTAGGTATATCATTAAGAATGAGAGCGTGGTTACCTCAGCTATCCCACTTAAGTTTAGGAAGATTGCCAGGAAGAGGGCTAGGGCCGCAGTTATGTATAGGCCTTCCGGTTCGCCGAACCAGACCCTCCTCTCGAAACTCTTGGGCAGCTCCCCCTTCTTGGCTAAGGCGTAAGCCACGTTGGCCCCTCCATAAAGGGCCGAGTTGAGAGCAGAAGCAGTAGACACTAGAGCGCCTAAGGTAACCAGCAAGAAGCCGGCATTGCCCAAGATGGGCTTAGCAGCTTCTGCAAGGGCATATTCCTCCGCCTTTATTACCAACTCCTTTGGCACTGCCCCTATGACCACAACTGCAACCAATATGTATATTATTGCTGATATGAGCAAGCTCAAGTATATAGCCCTTGGAACGTTCTTCTCCGGGTTCTCTATGTCTTCCGAAGCATTGGTTATTACTCCAAAGCCGGCGTAGCTTAACAAGTACATAGCTGCAGCTACGAAAAGTCCCTCCAAACCCTTCAAGCTGAAGTCTGGGCTCAAGCGGTTCGGATCTATTAACAATATCCCTCCGACAATGAACACGAGGAGGACGAAGATCTTGAAAGCCACCAAGAAGGTCTCCGCATCCCCTACCGCTTTTGCCCCCTTGAAGTTTAATGCCACAAAGGTAGCTATTATGGCTGCCTCGACTGTATAGTATAACATGGTGTTGTTTTGGAGGCCCAAGGCCCCCAACAAATAACCAGCAAACGTGTAGGCAAACAACGATATAGAAATGACGAAGCTAAACCAATATATGAAGGCTAATGCTCCAACCAGCACGTTATCTCCGAACGCATGCACGACGTACTCTATGGGGCCAGCATTGGAGACCAGTATTCGGCTTAACTTAGCATAGGAATAGGCCACCGTTAGTGCTATCAG
>WAOJ01000033.1 GCA_015521275.1 Desulfurococcales archaeon
ACAGACTTAGAAGGCCCATTGCCGGATGAGGGGGTCGAGGTAGAGGGAGAAATAGATTGGGATAGGCGCTATAGGCTAATGAGGTCCCACACCCTAGCCCACTTGCTCATGGCGGCCGTGAGGGAGAAGTTCAAGGAGAAGGTTCCCGTGGTGGGCTCGGGCTTGGGGTTGGAAGAGAGCAGGATGGATTTTAAGGCTAAGATAAAGAAGGAAGACTTGAAGGAGATAGAGGACATCATAAAGAATTGGGTAGAAGAGGGGAGGGAAGTGAAGATCCACTTGTTCGAAGATCCGGAAGAAGCCAATAAGCTCTTGGAGAGTTACGGCTACCAAGGCGGAGAATTGACCGAGGAACACTTGAAGAAGAGACCAATAAGGATAATCGAGATCGTTGGCGTAAACGCTGACCCTTGTGGGGGGACGCACTTGAGGAATACCTCAGAAGTTGGGGACTTCGAACTGATCAAGAGGGAGAGCAAAGGAAAAGGAGTCACTAGGATAAGGTTTAGGGTAAAGTAAGATCCATCTCTTTATCGGCTATTGAACTAATTATTGTTCGATTGATAGATATGGAGTGGTGTTTTTCTATTGAAACTTCTGGATCTGGATTTTGTCTTGACGAGCGATAGGAGCATGATAACGGACCACCATAGGAAGGAGTTCGTCGGTTTCATGACGACTTCCCCTCCAATAATACTTCCTTCCTTCTTGTGGAGATGGATAGCCGCTCCCAAGCCGAAGATAGACGAGTACGGAAGGCCGTTAATAGCACCGTACGGAATGAGGAAGGTTGAAGCCTCCCTAGTCAAAGCGGGCTTCAAGGCTGCTATCATAGATCCCTCTAAGCTCAAGCCTTATTTGAAGAAGGTTAAAGCAGTAATGGTCGGACACCACGACTACTTCGGAGTAAACCCTCCCAGCGTTCAGTGGTGGATGCTCTTTGGTAGGGAGCCCATGAACAGGGTTGAACTCTTTAAATTAATGAGCCTGTTGAAATACGCAAAGGAGCACATAAACAAGGATTTAATAATTGTAGCCGGAGGTCCTGCAGCTTGGCAGTGGATAAGGTTCCCGAAGCTTAGGGAGTACTTCAAGGTAGACGTGGTCTTGGAAGGGGAGGCAGAGGAAGCTGTAGTGGACTTAGCAAAGAAGATATTGAACGGAGAAGAAATACCTGACCACATAGAGGTTAAACCGAAGGATGCTCCCGAAAACATCCCAACCATAATTAGGCCCAGCGTGAACGGCTTGGTAGAAGTTAGTAGAGGTTGCCCGAGGGGTTGTAAGTTCTGCCCAGTAACCTTGAGGAGGTTCCGCCACTTCCCAATAGACATGATCAAGAAGGAAATATTGGTGAACAAGAGATTCGGCATAGATCAAGTTATACTTCATGCGGAGGACGTACTGCTTTACGGAGCTAACAACATAATCCCCAATCCCGACGCCGTCTTGAAGCTGAACAAGATGGCGTTAGAAACCGTAAAGGATGTGGGCTGGAGTCACGCCGCTCTGGCAACAGTCGTGGTGGCGGAGAAGAGGTTTAAGCTCATGACCAAGCTAGCAGAACTCTTCAACGAACACGGTCACGACTACTTCGGCTTCCAGACCGGAATAGAGACTGGCTCCCCGCGCTTGGCCTCAATAATAATGAGGGCTAAGGCAGCTCCCTATCCCCCGGAGAAGTGGCCTGAGGTAGTGGAAGAGGCCTTCGGAATTCTGCACGACTTGAGGATAGTGCCGGCCTCGACGCTAATAGTGGGAGTCCCGGGTGAGAAGGATGAAGACGTGGTAAAGACAATAGAGTTGGTAGAGAGACTAAAGCCCTACAGATCTTTAATAATACCGCTCCTCTTCGTCCCCATGGGCTTGCTCTCGAACAAGGACTGGTTCAAGAGCTATGAGATGAAGGAGGTCCACGCGGAGCTGTTCAGCGTTTGCTTAAAGCACACTTTGAGGTGGGCACCAGAGATAGCAAAGTGGTACGTGAAGGATTCTAAGAACCCCTTCTTCAAGTTCGGAGTAATAGCGTTCATTAAGTTGGCCCAGAAGATATCGGAGAAGATAGATGCAAACGTAATACTGGAGAGCGTGAAGAAGGCCAAGGAACAGAAGAGGGAAGGGATATACAAGGAGGAGATGTTCCAAGCGGTGCCGGCATAGCCCTTTGGCGCCGCGGCCGGGATTTGAACCCGGGTCACGGGCTCGACAGGCCCGCATACTAGGCCAGGCTATACTACCGCGGCACTCCCGTCGCTCGGTTCCACTATACCCTATTTAAGCTTATCGCTATGTCTAAAAAGAGCAGGGCCTTAGGTCCCGGGGGTAGGAAGGTGAAGCTGGGGCCATTAGAGATAGAGGAGTTTGAGGTATTACCAATTCTCATAACCATCTTTGGGCTGGTAATGATGTTGTACGGCATTTCCATGGGCTTGAGCAAGGCTCCGGCAAACGTGACGGCCGTAGGGTGATACTTTGAGAGTGGTTAGGGACTCCTATGCAAAGGAGCACGGAGCATACCTATACTTCGGGATAGTGGAAGGAGTAGAAGTAAAGGAAAGGGACGAAGAAGTAGAAAAGCTCATGAAGGAGGTAGAAGACGAGTTTAGGAGGAAGTATACTCTGGAAAAACTTAGGGAAGACCCCAAGGTCAAAGCTTTTAGGAAGTTCATGTGGAACTTGGGCATAGACCCCACAAAGATAAGGCCATCCTCCGAGGCATTGGCCAGAAGGGCCTTGAGAGGTCCCTTGCCCAGGATAAACTCACTAACAGACTTGGGAAATGCTATAAGCTTGAAGTACTTGATACCTATTGGCATATATGACTTGGATTATGTAAAGGGAGAGGTGCTCCAGCTCAGGAAAGCAAAGGAGGGAGAGCTCTTTACCCCAATAGGGAGGAACGATATGAAGCTAAAGGGGAATGAAATAGTATTGAGCGACGAAGAGGGTCCAATGCACATCTTCCCCTACAGAGACTCCAGGAGGACTATGGTTAGGTTAGAGACCAAGAGGGCATTGGTGGTAGGGGCCGGAGTTCCGGGCGTTGATGAGGGAGATGTGAAGGGGGCCGTCGAAGAGATATTGGAGTTCCTAGAAGAGAGGGGAGTGAGGGTTGGAAG
>WAOJ01000034.1 GCA_015521275.1 Desulfurococcales archaeon
TTTTAGTACCTCTAAGCGAGGCCCGAAGGGCATTAAGTGAGGTTAGTGGCCAAGTTCGGCGGTTCTGTACTCAGAGACGCAGAAGGCTACAGGAGGGCCGCTAAGGTAGTGAAGGAACTGAAGGAGAACTCGAAAGTGGTTGTAGTCGTCTCAGCCATGAAGGGAGTAACTGACTCCTTGCTTAAGGTCTCCGGTAGGTTGCCCCGGGACTGGAGGAAGTACGTAGAAGCATTGAGATTGAGGCACATGAAGGTATTGGAAGAGCTCAATGCAAGCCCCAAAAGGTTTAAAGAGGTAGAGGAACTCTTCGATGAACTGACCAAGGTCCTATGGGCCTTAGAAATACTCAAGGAGAGTACCCCCAAGACCCGGGACTTCGTGCTCTCTTTTGGAGAGAGGTTGTCCTCAAGGCTTATGGCGGCCGCGCTGGAAGCTGAGGGCATTAGCGCAGAAGCTTGGGACTCAAGAGATGCGGGGATAATAACTGACGAGAACTTCAGCGAGGCGTTGCCGCTTTACGATATCATCGAAAAGGAAGTTCCGGAGAGAATAGAGCCCCTCTTAGACGAAGGTAAGGTCCCCGTTGTGACCGGATTCTTGGGGAGCACGAGGGAAGGCACCATTACCACCTTGGGCAGAGGAGGGAGCGACTTAACGGCTACTATATTGGGCTCCGCCCTGAGGGCCGACGAAGTCCGGCTTTACACCGACATAGACGGAATAAAGACTGCTAACCCCAAGGAGTTTCCCGACGCGGTGACTATAAGAGAACTCTCAGTAGAAGAAGCAATAGAGCTAGCCCACTTGGGAGCTAAGAGGTTACACCCTAGAACCTTCGAGCCCGTCTTGAGGAGGCACGTGGACGTAAGGGTCTTGAGCCTTTACGAGCCTCACGGCGAGAACACGTTGATCTCGTATGGCAAGAGAGGACCGATGTTAAAGGCGGTGGCCATAATGAATGGGCTCTCAATAATAACGGTCAAGGGAGTAGGCATGGTCGGTTACAAGGGAGTGGCCGCCAAGGTCATGGAAGCCGCCTCGAAGGTCGGGGCGAACATATTCGCCATATCTCAACCAATCTCCGAACTCTCCATCTCATTAGCTGTCAAGAACACGAAAGCCGGACAAGTCTCCAACGCTATAAAGAACGTAATGGAGGGAAGTGGCATAAGTGTCGAGACCTACGTTAGAAAGGGCGTTACTGCCGTTTCCGTGGTTGGGAGGGGACTTGAGGAGCCGGATTATGTAGCGGAAGCGTTCAAACCCATAGCTGGCTCCCCAGTGTTAATGTTATCCAAGGGACCTTTAGACTTGAGCTTAACGGTGGTTACTACAGAGAAGAGTTCGAGGGGGCTGGCGAAGAAGTTCCATGATCTAATATTGGACGAAATGAAGAGCTATTATGGGGAAGCCAAATAGATGTTGTCCTTATTTTCTAATATCTTGACGGTAAGCCTCTTCCCGACGTCCGCCTTAGGAGCCTTAATGACAGTTATGAGGACGTCCCTCCTTGGGATCGGTACCGCGAGCCATTCACCTCTCCAAAGCCCTCGGGAAACGACTTCTACCTTTATCCTTTCCCCTTTTTTGTAAATTATTGGCAACTTCTTGGTAGGCTTCATACCCCACTCTTCCATGCTCCACCTAAGCTTGACTCCTAACTTCTCTTCCAACTCTTCCAACTTCTTCCAGAACTCGTCCCACGTCATTTCCTTTATACCCTTCATCTTCCTTCCATACTTGTGCCTAACGTATTTCTGAATAGTAAATGGGGGCCACCTCTTTCCAACGCCTATCTCCTTTCCCCATTGTATTATTTCTATTATGTCTTCGTCGTTTACTCCGGGAAGCCACACTGGAGTCAAGTGGACGTCCACGTCAGTCTCCTTAACCAAGAACTCGACAGTCTCTACTACCCTATTGACGTCGAAGTCGGGTCTGCCAGTCAAGAACTTCGCCTTCTCTGGCTTCAACGTCTCTATGCTCAAGTTTATCCTATCCAAGCCGGCTTCCCAGAGCTTCAACGCCATTTCCTTGTTCAGCTTGAATCCATGCGTCTCGAGTGCCACGTACTTTACCCATTTCTGTTCTTTGAACGTCTTGACTGCCTCATGAACTCTGGGGTGCTCCAGCGGGTCCCCCACGCCGTCCATCAAGGCCTCCACAGACTCTCCCTTAAACCTCCCCAAGTCATTGAGCCACGAAGCTAACCAGTCCAAGTCCCTTACTATGAAGTCCGCCCACCTCCTCTTGGAGCAAGGCCCCGCGTCAACGCTACAGAACCTACAGCAGAGGGAGCATAAGCTCGTTATCCTAGTCTGGACTACGTTCGTTCCTCTGTCTATCAAGCCGAAGGCTATGGTGCCTATCATCGGAAGGGGCTCGCCCACCTCTAGGGTTACCCTCTCCAACTCCCTCAAGACACATATTGCCTATGCCGAATGGTTGAAGGGGTTTGAAAGGTTTGGGACGTCAAGCCCTCGTCGCGCTGGCACTACTAACCATTATATTGGCTCAAACCACAAACCCCATAGCCCAAAACATCAAGCAAACTGTCATTAGGAATTTGCTCTATACGATTGCACAGAACTACTGTAAAACTAAGATAGCTTGGGAGACGTTGAGCTATTCCATAAATAACATTTATACAGCCTTGCAGAGCGTACAGAACCAATACCAAAGCTTGGTAGGCCTCTTGGAACCCGGGGGAGGTCTTTACAACTTCCTCGAAAACGTCAGTACAACATACACGAATAATTTCAACACCTTGAAGAACTATATGGTCCAGTTCTTGGCAAGCGCACAAGGATTGAGTATATCCCTGGGCGCCGCCTCCGCTTCCTTAGTTGGAGCATATCCCCAAAACGCTCGCTCCAAGATACTTGACAACTACAATAACCAGATAAAGAAGGATATCAACGATATCCAGTATTATAT
>WAOJ01000035.1 GCA_015521275.1 Desulfurococcales archaeon
AGGAGAAGGAGGAGATGACTGCGGGTGCAAGCGCTGAAGGTGGTGATGACTCACAAACCCAACTCCCTATCAATCGTTTCTTTGAAGATCCTCCACCACTCGTACTCCCTCCCGTACCACTCCGGGAGGAGCCTCTTGGCCATAGTGGCTACTACGTCCTTCGTCTTTCTCCCTTCCCAAGGAACCGGTTCGGCCTTGGCTTCCCTCGAGTAGAGGGCTATCTCTTTGTATATTCTCCTGGCGTACTCGTCATCAACCTTCTCCCCTATCACCTTCTCATACATCAAGGGCAAAGCCTTCTCTGCCCACCTCCTGTGGAACCTACATATGCCGGCGTTGTCCACCATTAGTTCCTTCAAGGCTCTCCTCAAAGAACTCTTTGCGAATTTCTCCGGTTCATCTATAGTTGGCCTATAGTTGGTCCAGTACCTACCCAAGACGTACAGCGGAGAGACCATTCCGGGGGCCCAGTACAAGTTGGGCGTCATGTAGCCCCTCTCGCCGAAGGCCACGTAAACGGCCAAGTCCTCGAATCTCATGTCCTTAGCCCCGAACCTCTCGTCGAACTCCTTAGCGCTCAATCTTATTCCCTTTTCCGCAACTTCTCCCATTATTCCCCTCCCGTTCAAGTAATCCTCCAACAACTTCTTGGCTATCCTAAAGTTCCTCTCACTATCCTCAATGGGGTCAAAGGAGAGGGGATCGAAGTTGGGGACCTCGTCTATTCCTAAGTCCTCAGGTTTCAACAAGCCGTGCCTAAGCGAGTCCATGATCCAAGCCAGCGCGTGCCCAGTCTCTATCGCATCGGCTCCATAGCTGTCCACCATCTCTATTAACTTTACCGTTAGGTCTAGACGGAAGATACCTATTAGAGGTCCCATGGCGTTGCTGGGCTCGTAGTCTACCTTGACGCCCCTCCAGACCTTCTTACAAGCTGCCGGACAAGGGTCGCCACAGCCGCCGAACTGCCTCCTCTTTATTGTCTCCTCCTGGAAGGGCTTCCAGAAGTACTTCAATATCATATTGCTTATCATTATTCTAACTTGGTCACTAAAGTAAATGCTGTTAAATGCGAAGGTCGGTACTAGGTCCTTGTAGTGAGGGTAATTTACTCCGAAGGTCCCGCCACTCTTGTACTTGGGGTCGTAGCGATATTTGGTAGTTGCCCTAAGGACCACGCTTACGTAGGGCTCTCCGAAGACCTCCATAGAGATCTCGTCCGGGAGCGATAAAGGCAATTTAGGAGGCTCATAACTTCCCTTAGCAAATATGCCCAAGACCCCGTGTACCCTAGCTAAGACGCTCCCCCCTCCTCCCCTGCCGAAGAGGTCTACAGCGAAGGGGGAAGGGTGATCGTGAACCATCTCTATAGAAACTAGGGAGGCTGTCCTAGACCTCAAAGCGAAGGGGCCTACCGCAATGCCTCTTCCCGGTCCGAATCTGTCCCACATGTACTTGGATATAGCGAAGGTCCCGAAGAAGTCCGAATAGTTGTAGACGTCTTCGTTGACGGGGTAGAACTTTACGTCTCGAACCCCGCTCTCATCTCCCTCAACAACTACTATCTTTTTCTTTTCGCTTTTACCCTTTATCACGACTAAGTTTGTCCCAGACTTGACGAACTCGAAGCCCACTCCTCCACAAGCCGAGACGTGCAAGGTATAGGTCATAGGAGACTTGAAGAGAATTACCATTCTGTTCGTGCCGTAGAAGGGGGACCTAGCGAAGGGGCCGGCCCCTAACACAGTTATGTTCTTCTCTAAGGGTTCCCAAGATTGGGTCTTAGCCTCTTTGTGTAACTTGATACCAACCTCTATGGGTCCCTTGCCCTCTACCTTCAAGAGTTGCCAGTTCTCCTCTTCTACGTCAACTTCTATGGGGTTGAAGAGAGGGTTTCTCAAAGTCCCGATACCCGTATAGGGTTTCTACGAGGGAGGATTCAAGTGTTAGGGAAAAAAGCTCACTTCTTCATGAGCGCATAGATTAATAACCACATGGCGAACACGACGGCAACAGTGCCTAACAACGGTACCAAGAGCGCTATTATGCCCTTGGTCAAGTCTGTGGCTAACAGCGTTAATGCGCTGTTCAATAGACCGGTTATTGGGTTCACTACATAGTATACAGCGAAGGCTCCGGCGACGAAGAAAGCCACGTCGATGGCCTTGTTCCACGTGCTGCTGGTGACGTTCCCGTGGGGCACTTGAGCTGCTAATAAACTGGGCAAGAGTACCAATAGTGCCAGAGCCTTCCTCACGGTATTTCACCCTCATTATCATTCTCTTACGAAACACTTTATAGGGCTTACGGCCTCGGCCAGCAGCCCTTCTCCTCATCCCTCAGACTGCCCGCTCTCCTCATTAGCCTCAAGGAGCGTCTTCATAGGGGCATTAAACCTTGACAAGTATGAAGGTAGAGAAGGTACTGATGTTCCTTTCGTATGCCATGTTGTTCTCTTCATTCTTCATGGGACCTCTCTTCTGGATAATATTTCCGTTGGCATTGATGTTATCAATAATAGTCTCCGCTCTAGTCGCTTACAAGGTCAAGGCCATAATAGCACTTAAAAGGATCGAGGCCTTGAGAGAGGCAATGGAAGAGCTTAGGCATGATCGCGGGGATAAGGAAAGAAGTTGAGAGAGCCTACGAGGACGTGCTCCAGAAAATGGACGTGCTGGTCTTCGGCGAGTTTGAAGGGCCTAGGGAGCTTGAACTCGTGACCTTGCTAGAGGTCTTGAGGGCGTTAGAGGTTGAAGAAGTGATAACCACGGCCACCGGAGATAAGGCCCTAATAGTACCAGCTTGGACTTGGAAGTCCCTAGAAGGAGAGCTCGAAAGGATGAAGTGGGCTGTAATGCCATACTTGCTCAAGGGAAAGGTGGAGACATTGCTCTGGTTTCAGAGCCCCCATCCCAAGGGGGGAGTGCCGGACATAATGGTTTCTCCTCCCCCCTATGCGTTCGACAGGAAGACCTTCGTCTTCTCCGGGAAGCCCGCTTGGATGCTTGAGGGGTCGAGATTACGTCCTTTGGACTGGGAGCCTTGTTTGGTAATAGAGGTCAAGAGGAAGGCTAGGAGCGCCAAGCCCTATCCGGCGAGGGTTAGGATAATGGTTTCTGAAGAGGTAAAGGAAGTGAAGGGGTGGAAGGTGGTAGACCTAAAGGGGTTAAGGGAGTTGTTGTTGGATGAATTAAAATCTTGTCTCGCGTACCACTCAAGCGGTAGTGAGCTTGTTCAGACTGTACGTATTTAAAGATATCGTGAGGATCCCGCCGGACAAGTTCGGCGAGGACCTCAAGAAGGTCGCTTTGGAGCTACTTAGAGAAGAATATGAAGGCACCTTAGACGAGGAACTAGGCCTAATAGTAACGGTTACGGACGTTGACATAAACGAGGAAGGCTATATAATACCCGGAGATGGAGCCACTTATCACGAAGCCAAGTATACCTTACTGGCCTTCACTCCCGTAAGGAACGAAGTGGTTGAGGGACCGGTGGTTAACGTGTCCAAGCACGGGATATACGTGAACATAGGGCCCGTGGACGCTATGGTACACAGATCCCAGCTGGGCGAGGGGAGCTTTAGCTATGACCCGGCCACGGGTTCCATGGTAGGCCCCGGGAACATCAGGATAAAGAAGGGAGACATAGTGAGGGGGAGGATAGTTCAAGTGTCGACCAGGGGAGGAGTACTGAAGGTCGGAATGTCTTTGAAGGGGCCCGGGTTAGGCAAAGTAAAGGACGCGGAGGAGGTTAAGGCTTGAGGAAGAGGCCCCCGTTCTACGCTTGCTTGAACTGTAGGTCGCTAGTACCGAGACAAATAGCGGAGGAGAAAGGGGTGTGTCCCTATTGCGGGAGCACGGAGCTAACGGAGAACTGGGAAGGGGCTATAATAATAATAAAGGAGAACTCGAAGCTCATAGGAAAGCTGGAGTTCCTCAAGAAGCCGGGGAGGTATGCGGTGGAAGTGGGAAGGGAGTGACCTTTGGACCGGAACTGAAGGCTCTATTGGCCTCCCCG
>WAOJ01000036.1 GCA_015521275.1 Desulfurococcales archaeon
CTTTACTGTATTACTAAAATATGACTGGGAATTTATGCGATATCACTACCTGCGCCTAGAATAGAGGTGGGAGACAACGAGTTAAAGGGTGTGAGAAGACATGAGTCTGAAAACACCTCGTAAGATCACCGACCATCTTACTGAGATAGGCTTCACCACGATAAAGAACGCAAAGAACCCACTTGAAGAAATGATGGGCAGAAGCGTTAACAGCAACGAGTACCAAGGACCAAACAAGCTACTGCTAGAGGCCGCTGAGAGGTACCTATGGGAGCACGTAGTTGATGAAGTAATGCCCAAAGACATGATGAGCGCTCACAAGGAGGGTGTAGTATATGTCCACAAGTTGCCCCAAAGCGTCTTCCTGCCTTATTGTAACGGCAACGACTTCTCCAGAGTGCTCAAGAAAGGACTCAAGACTCCCACCATAGTGGCTGGCCCCGCTAGGCACTACCAAGTTGCAATGGCACACGCTGCCAACTTCCTAGCCATGATGCAACAGTACTGGACCGGCGCCCAAGCCTACGGTAGCCTTGAGCTTTGGGTAGCCCCCTTCATAGCCAAGGAGCACTTGAGCGACGAGGAGATAAGGCAAGGAATCCAGACGCTCTACTACGAGCTGAACTTACCTTGGAGGCCCGGAATGCAGACTCCCTTCACCAACATAACCGTAACCTACACCGAGAGCAAGTACATGCTCGACCAGCCGGCGATAATAGGAGGGACTGCCACCAGCGACACCCTCGGAGACTTCTTGGACGAAGCTAGGAGGTGGCTCATACAGCTAGGCAAGGTCCTCCAGAGGGGTGATGCGCTGAGGCAACCGTTCACCTTCCCCATACCGACCCTAATGCCCACCGCCAAGGACTTCTACAACGATGCGGAGCTGTTCGACGCAATATTCGGTACAGCTGCAAAGATGGGGAGCTACTACTGGCTGAACAGCAAGGTCGTTGACCCAGACTCAGCCTTCGCAATGTGCTGTAGGTACGTGGTCAAGAAGGACGAAGTGAACAAGGCTCTTATGGCGAAGGGAGGTCTAAGGCTGGGCCTCAAGGCCCTCGAGGAGGAGAGGAAGAAGGAGCTTGAGCAGATGGCCAAGGGAAGGTTAGGCGGAACTTGGGCCATACCGGACATAACCGGAAGCATCGGAGTGGTAACCGTAAACCTGCCCAGAGTAGCGCTTGATGCAAGGGGAGACGCGGAGACCTTCTTCGAGATACTGGAGGAGAGGGTAGAGCTGGTAGCCAAGTGGCTGAGCTGGTGGAGGGCCCACTACCTAAGGCTGATGAAAGGCTATAGGAACTTCTACAGCATGGTTTGGGAGTATTCGCCGGAGTGGACCAAGACGCACTTCAACACCATAGGAGCCATAGGAATGCCGGAGGCCGCCGCAATACTCCTAGACGACCCCGAGGTTTGGATAAGCGAGGACATAGGAGCCAAGGAGAAGGCCATAGAGCTCGAGGACAAGATGATAAAGCTCATGGCTGATACTGCCTCAAGGCTGACCATCGAGATGGGAGAGCCCTTCAACGTCGAGGAGGTTCCGGGAGAGACTGCAGCGGCCAAGCTCTTCATGAACGACTTGAAGCACTACCCGGAGGTCAGGAAGTTCGTGCCGGAAGGGGTAGACATGTACAGCACCAGCATTGTGCCGTACTACGACCAAGGCATAACGCTCTGGCACAGGATAAAGTGGGAGGGAAGGGTACAGCAGAGGTTCACCGGAGGAGTGATGATGCACATATTCCTAGGAGAGACTCCGGACCCAGAGGCCTTGGCAAGGCTGACCCAGAAGATCATGGACGCCGGAGTGGTGTACTGGAGCTATACTCCAGCCCTAAGCGTGTGCCCCAACGGCCATAAGACCGTCGGGCTCTACACTAGGTGCCCAAGGTGCGGAGCTCCTACCGAGATATGGTCTAGGATAATAGGCTACTACAGGCCGGTGAGCAACTGGAACCCATTTAGGCAGAAGGAGTTCAGGATGAGGACCCACTATGACAGCAGCTTGAAGACTGGGAAGCTCGCGGTTTACAGTCTAGAAGACGGGAAACCCGTCTCTAAGCACTAATTGTTCGGTGAGTAAAGTTAATTATTTTCTGCATATCCTAACCTATTGGTCACTAGGGTTGTCTAATCCAGTTGTCATAGAAGAGTTAGGAGTGGCTACGGGGCTCCTTATTGTTGCCTTACTCATCTACAAGAAGGGGCACCCTAAAGGTTTAACTTGGACCCATTACTTCTCGTTTGGTGTGTTCATCCTAGCACTGGCACACTAGCACTGGCACACCTCCTCAAAGCGCTACCGTTCGTACCTTTGAGTTATCCCGTGGATGCACCGGCACGATACACTGGCTTAATATTAATCCTTTATGCGATGTTGAGGGAGGTAGAACATCCAAGAACGGACTTGTTGACGGGTTTGGGTATACTAAATGGCCTGGCCTACAACGAAGGCGTTCTCCTCTATAATATACTAGGTAAGTCACTCTTAACTTTGTTGTTATTGATACCACAATACATGTTCTTAGTAATAGGACCGTTAGTCGGTGCGGCGATACTTTTTAACGTCTATAAATCTAGTAAAGACATACTAGCTCTCATTTTCGCAATAGGCTTTATAGTCTATGCGCTCGCAAACACCATAATGGTAACTGCAATATACTTCATCTCCAACCTCCTCAGTCTGTATTACATTATAATGGGTGTAACGCTTCTCATAGGCATAGCAATAGGGTTGATCGTCTGAAAGCCCCATACTAATATAGGGTATCGTTTTTAGCCCCATTCATAGAGAGCCCTTCATGGGAGAAAAAAGTATGCCAGTCTCGCCGGTCAGCGTTTTTACTGCATACCAGATGCTCTTCGAGCTAGGACTGCTAGTAGGAATAACAGAGATAATTGTCGCAATAATAGCGTTCATAAGGGCAAAGAGCCTAGGGCAAGACTGGTTGAACCTCTTCGGCTTAGGCGTTCTCTTCCTAGCAACTGCACAGATAGGCTGTAAGGCTATAGCAAGATACTTCCTACACGTACCGTTCTCAATACCGGTCGGCGTTCCCTTCAAGGCCGTAGGATTGAGCCTAGTGCTCTACTCATTGCTTAAAGCAATAGAGCATCCAAGGACAAAGGTTCTAACATATCTCATCGTAGTCACCGCGCTTTACTTCTTAATAGGCAGTTTCATAGGTTTCGGTATATTACACGCTGGAGGCATACTGTTCTTCACGCCCTTCCACGTAGGCGACGTACTAACCTACCACCTACCGCACTTATTGTTCCTAGTCATAGACCCATTAGTGATTGCGTACTATATGTATGAGCTCTACAAAGAAGTAGGAGACAGAATGGCACTATTCTTCAGCGTAGGTCTAGTGATATACGCCATCGCGAGTTTGATAGTACTTATAGCGGTGCAGTTCACACACGTAGCTAACGCCCTGCTATACACGCTGGTGTTAAGGGCTCTGGCAATGTTAGTGATACTGCTGGGAACCGTGTAAAGCAAACAATTGAGAACTTCTTTTTCGCGTATTGGGGTTTCCTAAAAACCTCACCTAGTGGGCAGAGATATACCGGGATATCGAGTCTTGCCGAGCCAAAGGAGAGTAGGTATCGCAACTACGTCGATTTCGGTAAATGAGCTTAAAGATATCGTAAAGAGATACCTAAAGTGTAGAGTTAAAGGAAATGTATGTGGCTCAAACCTAATGTTCATAGGTCCACCAGGCATAGGTAAGAGCGAGAGTGTGGTAGAAGCAGCTAGTGAAGTCGCGGAAGAGTTGGGGTTGGACTTCTGGGAATATGAGAATTACTCGGATCCGCCCTCTGGATATGATAAGACCTTTACCTTCGTAATATTTAGGCTAGACATGGTTAAGCCGGAAGACTTAACGGGCTTCCCTTTACCGGATAAAGAATCGAAGACCTTTGAGTACGCCATACCTAGGTGGGTAGAAGCGCTGAGGAAGTCTAAGGCCGGTTTAGTTTTACTTGATGAGTTCACAAACGTTACGGATGACATAATACTAAGCGCAGCTTACGACATAGTCCTTAATGAAAAGGTAAACTTGTATAAGTTTAGGAAACCCGTAATAGCTTTGGGCAACCCACCGGAGTACAGTTCGCTGGCTAGACCTCTGCCCTTACCTCTCCTTAACAGATTAGCCCTCTTCAACGTTAAGGAACCTAAGGTTGAGGAGTGGTGTGACTACATGAATGAGAAGTACGAAGGAAAATGGCTTACCGAGGTATGTGCGTTCCTTCACGGACGTCCGGATTTGCTCTTAAAACCACCGGAAGACGTGGAGGATCTAAGCCCGTTCCCGGCCCCGCGTTCTTGGACAGCACTGGCATTGGCACTTAAGAATGTTTACTACGACCTTTGGGAAAAAGTTAAAAAGAAAGAAAGGAAGGTGCTAAACAAACTGATAACTATAACGTCCGCATACGTGGGTAAGGAAGCGGCCTCTCACTTCGGTAGTTGGGCCTACATAGAGGCGCCAAGTATTGAAGAAGTCCTCAAAAACCCGCAGATTCTCTTGGCCATGGATAAGGGAGAGGCCTACAGTCCAGAGGCACTGATCTATGTCTTGGCACAGCTAGCCAACCTGAACACCGAAAAGTGGGAAGAGAAGGTGGGCGAGATAGCTGCGTTCTTACTGAAGAATGGTGCCTATAGGCCGGCAGCGATGCTGTTAAGGCTGATAAGCGATAGTAAAAGGAGGAGCAAGGTATTCAATTACTTAAGGAAGAAGTATCCAATGGAACTGATGAAACTAAAAAAGAGCGTCGGTGGAGGCAAACTCTTCGGTCTTTAGGCCTCTCTCGACCTCCAAACCTTTAAGAACTCCTTGAGTAGCACGAAGTTGAAGCCCAGCTCTAACAGCGTTATTACCTCTACTGCTAGCAGAGTAAGACCACCTCTCTTTATTATTACAGTGGGCGCTATGTAGGCCACGAATATTATTAGGGCTAGTGTCACGGTAACCCA
>WAOJ01000037.1 GCA_015521275.1 Desulfurococcales archaeon
GACTTGGACGGGGCAGAAGCTGGAAAACCCGTAAACGTTGACGTGATAAACAAAGTAATAGACGTCGCAAAGGAGAGGGGGCTTTGGGTCCAAGTTGCCGGTGGACTTAGGGAGGTAGAACACCTAAGGCTATACCCCAAGGCCGACGCTTATGTAATAGGTAGCAAAGCCCATAGAGAGCCCTCATTCGTCGAGGAGGCTTCTAACGCAGTGGGCGCAGACAAGGTAATAATAGCAATAGATTTGAAAGGAGGCAAAGTGAGTGTAGAAGGATGGAAGGAAGAGATACCGGCGGGCCTCAAGGAGGCGTTGGACAAGTTTGAAGGATACAACTTCAAGGGGTTCATGTATACATATGTAGATACTGAAGGTACCATGAAGGGTCCCGATGTAGAAGGGGTTAAGTACATTAGAAGTAGGTTCCCAAACAAACTCATAGAATATGCTGGGGGTGTAGGGAGTGAGAAGGACGTTAAAGCATTATGGGCTGCGGGGGCAGACGTGGTAGTAATTGGAATGGCCCTCTACACTGGTAAAATAAAGCTCAAGGACTTGTTGTGAGAACATGGCGGGCTTCTGGCCGGACAAGAGAGAAATCGCTGCATACGTCTTGCTTAAGGAAAGGTTAGGAAGCAGATTCAATATAGGCGATGCCTTGGATGTCCTACAGCAATACTACCCCAAAAAGGCTGCAATGAACATACTGAAGAGGTTGGTCAAGCTTGGTCTCTTGGAGAAGGTTGGCCCCTATGAATACGCAACCAAGGATCTGTGGGAATACCTCAAGGAGAAGAGCTATGAGTATTTAGAGGCTAGGAAGAAGCGCTACTCCTCCTCTTCCTCCTCCTCGTAGATCTCTATTATTACGCGGGCCTTTACCTTGTCCTTACTAAATGGGGGTATCGACTTACCCAAGTCAACTGCTATGGATACGGGCCTGTTCAAGTGATCCCGTATACGGACCTCGGCAAAGTAATGGGGTTCCGGAGGGTTCTCTAAGGTATCCATTATCTTGTCAACAAGCTTCGAGAGAGCCATTTGGAAGGAGATGGGCGAGGCCAAGTCGTCTGGATTTAACTCAAGTACCATGGGAGGTATATCCAGACGACCTATCTTGGCCTCCCCGCTCATTTCAACAACTTTTTTGGTCATACTTGCTTCCCGGAGGGTAGGCGGAAAGATACCTAAAAAGTATCTTATTGTTGCTGCTTAACCTTCTCTATGACTATATCGATGGTGCTTATCCTGCTCTGCCTACCGTCGGCACTGGTGACGGTCTGGCTGCCAATCCTTATCTCGGCCACCCTTATCTGGCCGGGCAGGAACCTGTTCCTCACTATCTCGACAGTGTCAACCGCCTTGCTGATGGCCCTGCCCCTGGCCTTTATCTCTATCCTGTCAACACCTTGGTTGAGCAAGGTCAAGGTGGCTAGCACGTAGTTCATGACGGGCTTCTTACCGATCCTCACCTCGTTGCTCTGGGGGACCTGGCTCACGCCTCTTCACCGTGTTGCGGTCCCCTTGTTCAGTTTAAAAATATTCCCTACTCTCGAAACTCGCCACTGAGCCTAGCCTTGAGGTCCTCCAGAGTTATCGAAGGGAATTGCAGCCACTGACAATCCTTCAAGCAGAAAGCCTCGTCGCCGTGAGCTGCCAAGTTGCCCTTGTCCGGGGGAACTGAGAATATTATGTCTTCGAAGCTCTCAATGACCTTCTTGAACGTTGCCGACATCTTTTGGTAATCGCTGACAAGTACGTAGACCCTTTCGTTCCTATAGAGGATTCCTCCAGTCTGTACATCCTCCTTTATAGCTCCCGTCACGTCTTTGCAAGCGTAATAGCAAGCCTTACAGCCACTGCACAGCTGGGGTATCGCTCTGGGTCCCCCATGAGGGGTCCAGACCAAAGCTCTATCTACACAAGCCGCGAAGCAAGAGGCACACCTTATGCATTCCTCATCATTCACTCTCGGGTAGAAGAGCTTTATCTCTTCTATGGGCTCGCCAGAGAAACTTCTGGGAAGCCTTTCGTCCACATAAAGTACTTGCAATTCGAAATCCTCGGCCAACTCCTTTAAGTTCTCAAAGTCCAAGCCAACCACACCTATCTTCATATCATCACCTCCAGCTCCCTAACAACGCTATCCAAGTCCTTCAAGGAGGGAGGTTGACATCCGCTTCCGAGAACTAGGTTTGCTTCGGAGTCGTCACAACCATCAACTCTGACGTTGAAGGCCCAAGGCATAGGGTGCCAGCCCTCTTCAATTATCCAAGTGTTCTCATCTGTCGCCAATCTCTTAGCTATGTCCCTCACATGACGCACAAAGACGTAGCGGTTCATCCAAGGGGCGTAGGTGTATTCAACGATGGGAATACCGTCGGATATGAAGACCCTTATCTCACCACTCTTCACGATCTTGAAGTCTATAGCCCCCAAGGGACAAGAGTAATAACAAGCTGGACAGCCTTCACATAAGTCCCAATTAACCTTGAAGAGCTTAGATATGGCCCCCTTTTGACAGGCCTTCAAACATTCGCCGCATCGGTCGCACTTGTCCAAATTTATTATTGCCTTCTTGGAGTCGTATACCTCTTCATAGCTCAGCACTTCGTCAACCTTTAAGTTACTTTCTCCAATGATTATCACTACCGGCTTCTTCTTCATTCTTTTGGCGATTTCTAACATCATCTCCTTGGTTGGCCCATTACCATAGACGATAACGTGCTTCAAATCTCCCACCTTTTCCTTAAGAGTAAGTAGAGGCCAACGCCTAGGGCACTGCCAGTAACGTTAGCCAATAAGTCGTGTAAGTCGAAGGTCCTCCATGGCACGAAGGCTTGGATACTTTCGTCAAACATCCCCAAGGGGATTGCTACGAAAATCGCATCTGTCGGTGATAATGCAGCAGAAGCGAGGAGACCCTCTAGGGAGTAAGCGATCATGTGTCTAAAGCTCATTCCAGGGTCGAAGGCGAATAGCGATCCTCCCATTACAGCAGCCGTTTTCTCGACGAGTCTCCAAGGGGCTATCGTGCTATAATAAACCAATAGTATAGTATAGACCATAAATATAATCGTTAAGATTGTCTTAAACTTCAATGTACCGTCACGCTCTTTGCCAAGTTTCTGGGCTTATCCGGATCCAGTCCTCTTTTGATCGCTAAATAATAAGAGAGCAGTTGTCCCGGAGGGGTTACTGCGAAGGGCACTAGCTCCCAGCCGACCTCGGGTACGGGAACGTCCCTCCTAGGGCCTATCCAGTAGACCTCACTTCCTCTTGAAGAGAACTCCTCTGCTGCAACCTCAAGCTTGTCCTCGTCCTCGGGTGTCCAAGCAATGAGTACGGGGAAGCCTTCCTCAGCCAGAGATATGGGACCATGCTTCGCTTCGCCAGCGGGATAAGCCTCAGCATGAATATAGGATATTTCCTTTATTTTCAATGCTATTTCCATGGCCACGAAGTTTGATACTCCAGTTCCTAACACATACATGTCCCTCTTTTGGTAGAGCTTGTTGGCTAAGGCCTTCGTATATCCAGCACTCATATCCAAACTCTCCTCAACGACTTTCGGTAAGGGCTTTAGGGACTCCTTTAAGTCCTTCCCTAGTTTGGCATAGGTTAGAGCGTAGAGCATGGTTAGCTGCGCCAAGAACGTCTTCGTCGCCGCCACACCTATCTCTGGTCCGGCTCTCAAGCGGAGCGATATGTCTGACTCTCTATCGAGAGTGGAACCCAGTACGTTTACAACACCTATTATCTTTGCCCCGTTCTTCTTTGCTATTCTGACGGCCTTCAAAGTGTCGTATGTTTCGCCGCTTTGACTTACTGCTATCACTGTCCCCCTCAATAGCTTCTCATAGTGAGGTGCTTCGCTGGCATCTAAGGTTATTATGTACTTGCCCGTGAGTTTCATATACAAATAAGAAAATATTAATGCTGCGTGGTAAGACGTCCCAGCCGCCACAGCTACGACATGATCTCCTAATATCTCCGCAGCCTTGAACACGCTATCGTCCGAGAGGATGCCCACTATGGTTTCTCTTACTGCCGTGGGACCCTCGTATATCTCCTTGAGCATGAAGTGTTCATATTGCCCCTTCATAGCCTGTTGGGGCGTCCACGAAGGTTTGAAGAAGTTCAA
>WAOJ01000038.1 GCA_015521275.1 Desulfurococcales archaeon
AGATTTGGTAGATAAAGAGAATGGCGAATGCGTGATAAAAGTAACTGAACTCTTGAGAAGGGCCATAGAGTACCTAAACAAGGGCTATAACAAGAGGGATATAGCGTATACAATCCAATACAACTTGGGCCATAACTTAGCAATGAGTATAGCCGAGTACGACTTACCTAAGGTGGTTAGTGGGGGTGCTTCCGTAAACTCAATAATAGTTAAAGCAATAAAAGACGTATTGAAGGACGTTACATTTCCAAAGAAGGTACCTCCTGGCGACGGGGGAATTGCCTTAGGCCAGCTCTATTTTAGAGGAAATTATTCTTCTTGAACTTCTCGACGTGTTCCTTCCTAAATACCCACTTTATCCCATATCTCTTTTTGAAGAAGAGCTTAATGCTATTTAAGAACAAGTCCAAGTATGGATGTTTGGGAGGACTCGAAGAGGGCCTTAGTGCTCCAGTGGGACAAGCTTGTACGCACAAGAAGCACCTTGCACAGCTGTTAGGGTCCTTCATAAAGGGTCTTAGTCGAACCTTCTCATTGAAGCCGAACAAGGTTACCTTCATAGGCACTAGTTCCCAAACCTTATCCTTGTTAGGACAAACGTAAAGGCACTCCTCACCCCCGCCACAAGTGGGGTAATAAATTACCAAGGGCGCTTTCTCTAACATTTCCTTGTAATAGACCTTCCAATGCTTAGCCTCCATAGCTATCGCATTGAGGTGTGGAAAGGGAACCATATAAGGAAACTGGGAAGTGGGGGCTTACTCCCTTACCAGTTCCTCCAATTTTTTCTTGGCCTTGTCCATAACTTCCTTGTATAAGCTGTTTCCGTGAGAGTCCATAGCAACTATTAGCGGACCAAACCTCTCCACCTCGAAGACCCACATGGCCTCTGGCATTCCCAGCTCCTCCAACCAGTAGACGCCCTTAACCTTCTTGATAGCCTTAGCCGCCAACAAGGCCGCTCCTCCGGGAAACGCTAGGTAAGCGGCTCCATACTCTTTGAAGAACTTGAGCAAGTTGTCGCTCATTCCTCCCTTGCCTATGACTAACCTGGCGCCGGTCTTCTTGAGGACCTCGGCTTGAAGCGCGTTCATCCTAGCACTAGTGGTCGGGCCAGCCGCTATTACCTCCCATTCCTCGCCTTTCTTCCTAACCACTGGACCGCAGTGGTATATAGCTAGACCTTTTAGGTCTATAGGGGACCCTTCCTCTATGATCTTTTTGTGCGCCTCATCTCTTGCAGTGACTATGGTACCAGTTAAGTAAACCACGTCGCTTGCCTTCAGTTTTCTAACCTCGTTCTCGTCGACAGGTAGCTTAAGTTCTATCCCCTCCTCGGCTTCCAGCTCCGGAGTCCTCAAGTCGGCCTCAGAGACGTTTTCGCTTACTATTTCCCAGTTTCCGTCCTTATCGAACTTTACTGTAGCCTCCCTCGCAGCCCAACAGTTGAAGGCTACCGCTACCGGATAAGAGGCTGGGTGACGGTACAAGTAGTCTACCTTAACGTCGAGGACCGTGGGGCCCCCGCCCAAGCCCATAGGGCCTATGCCCAAGTCGTTGACCTCCTTCAAGAACTCCTCCTCGAGTTCAGCTACTCTTTGCTCTTCATGCTTACTCGGTCTGTACAAGTTTTCTTTAGCTAACTCGAAGGCCTTTTCGACGGTACCCCCGAAGGCGACCGATATTATTCCGGGAGGACAAGGCTTACCTCCGGCTTCTATGACCGCGTTCAACAAGCACTCCCTAACTCCCTTCAAGCCCTTGGAGGGAGGTATCATGCAGAGCTTGCTTGGGTATTCGCTCCCACCTCCCTTGGGCCTAACGCTTACCACTAGTTCATCTCCCGGAACCACCTCTAAGTGAACCACCGGCACGCCCTTGCCGGTGTTATCGCCAGGGTTCTTGCCGGATAGGGGGTCCATCGTGTTTGGCCTTATGGGAACCTCCTTCGTAGCCCTCCTAGCAGCTTCTCGTATGGCCTCTTCGACCTCCCAAGGCTTGAGTGGGAACTGGTCCCCGAGCTTGACGTGGAAGACCAATAAGCCCGTATCTTGGCACATGGGCTTGCCCTCTTTGGCCGCAATCTCTATGTTCTTCAAGACCGCCGCCAATTGGGCTTTCCCCCTTCCCTCGGACTTCTCGTAAGCTTCCAGAAGCTTCTCGTAAACCCACTTGGGAAGCCTCGTCTCAGCTACCCTTATCGCTTCGACCAAGCCGTCCGTTAGGTTCAAGCCGGGCACCGGTTAGACATATACCTCATGGAAAATAGCGTTTAATGACGTATTCTAGACTTGACGAAAGCGACCAGCTCTCTAGCGACCTTCAGGCTCTCCAAGGCTATTCCTTCATCGTACTCCTCCGGGCCATAGCGGGCTTCTGTGTAGGCTCTCTCCATCTCGGCTAAGACCTTTCTGGCCTCAGTGGTCAAGGCCTTGGCCTCGTCGTCACCGGTAGCTTTGTAATACAATCCTAAGAGTTCACGTATTCCATGAATCTCTGGGTAAAATCCCAAGACGTCAAGCATCAACGCCTTTAGGGCTAACTGCGCGGCTTGTTCAGAGTAAAAGATCGCTAAGTCGTAGTAGCTATCTTCTAAGGCCCTAAAGGCGTCTTCGAGGAAGCGCTCCGACCTTCTAAGTAACATTTCGACTCTCTTTTTGTGCATCATTACACCTCTTTACCAAGTAGGGCTTTATTCGGAGCGCTTCAATGAACCACTTGTATTTTTCACTATTAGGCTTTACCACGTGCAAATGTATTAAACCAGGGGGTATGTCCAATTCGTCCTCAATCATTAGCTGAAGCTCCACCGCAAAGTCCTCGCTTTCAACGGCCTTTTCCGAGATCACCAACACGTCTATGTCGCTGGCAGCCGTGAATTTGCCCTTCACTACACTACCAAATGCATATATTTCGGCACTTCCCAAGGTCTTACAGATTACATCCGAAGCATTATCTAAGATCTCTTTCCACCTTTGGAGGAGTTTGAAGCGTTCATAACCGTATCTAAGCACCTTTAGAATGGCATTGGGGGTCATGAAGGAGACCGTCTCTTTAGTACTTAGGGCGATCCTTTAAAACTAGGGCCCGTGGGGCCATACGGTAGGTAGCGTGGCTAAGCTGGAGTTCAAGGTAGTTGTCAACGATCCCGAGGCCGAGCCCAAGCCTCGGGGCGTTAAGGTAAAGGTCGTGGGGAAGGAAGATATACCATTTGATAAGGAGGCAGAACTCGACCGAGCTACTCGCCTCCCGGTGGCTCGGGCCAACCCGAAGCTGCTGGAGGCAGTTAAGGCGGAGTACAGGATAGTGACTGTGAGAAGGAGGGTCAAGGAAGGAGATCAAATAAAGAAGATAACGGCCCACTTCCTGGTTGAGCCCGACGAGAACGTCCCGGAAGGGGAGATATGGGCCAGTAAGGACTTCTTAAGCGCTAAGTTTAACGAAGAAGAGTTCGAGGCCGAAGCATTTAGGACAAAGGCGTTCCAGCTAACCGTCGAGGGCGATAACGCCAGGAAGTTCTTAGGTAAAAAGATAAAGGACAAGGTACCAGCTTCCGTGCTAAACGTCCCCACTCTGAAGGGCTTGTGGTTGGAGATAAGGGGAGGGAGTGACGAGAGCGGGTTCCCAATGAGACCCGACATATCCGGACCGGTGAAGAAGAGGGCCTTGCTCAGCGGGCCTCCGGGCTTCTGGCCTAGGGAGAAGGGAGAGAGGAGAAGGAAGACCGTAAGGGGGAACACCATAAGCGAAGATATAGTCCAAATAAACACAAAGCTCCTCAAGTCACCTCAGTAACTTTTTACTAAACAATCAGTCAACACTACAAGGGTTTCTAAGAATGGATCAAAACTTCACAGGATTCATACTCCTTATCGTACTTATATTCATCGCAATCATCTTAATACCTCCTCTGATATAAGGCGTGTCAGACGCGGGGGACCGCCTTGTCTCCGCTAATCTCTTTATGATTGGGGTGAGGATTCATTCACCAGCCTTTAATCGTACCGATCTTGAACGTTCTTGCTCCTTATTACTATCCAATACTTAGACGCGTCCCTGAGGACGGCGCTTTCCCTGAGCTTCTTTCTGAATTCTTCTCGAGTGTAAGGCAACACTTCCACGTGAGGGGTTATCCCCTCTTCCCACTGAATTCTCTCCATCAAGTCTAGACGTTCCAAGAACTTCATGTTCTTGAAGTCCTCCGAAACTATAACGACATCTATATCGCTGTTCTCCAGCCAGTCGCCCCTGACCCTGCTCCCAAACGCGTAAGCCTCTTCGACCCTTATGCCCCTCCTTTCTAAGGCCCTAAGGAATTTCTCGAGGACTTGTAACCAGTCTTCTCGCAACGGCCACCACCTCCTTGGCTATTCTTAATGCTCTTTCAGCCTCCCACTTGTCAACGCTCTCGCTGGGCAACCCATTCGCTGCATCGGGATACCTCGTCACGGTGTAGTATTTATTAAGTACGTAGAGTTCTTCCTCATTATCTAGCTTAAAGCCGGCCTCTCTCAGTTGTCTGTAAAGTTCTGTAACTACATGGGTTTTAGGTGGCTCCTTCCTCAATATGACAAAGAACAAGGCTTTCAAAGCCTTCTCGACGGCTTGCTGTGAGAAGAACGCCGTCCTGAACCACCTCCCCATGTTGAAAGCTATCTTGGCGTCTTCCAAGTCTTCCTCCGCAGAGGCAAGCCACAAGAGGGCTTCCTTGCGTAACACTTCCGCTCCTTCACAGTCTCACGAACTGCTATAGATAAGGTATCTATATCGTTCAAGGTGCAAAGGGGTTTTGAGGAAGAGGATCCAAGAGGAGTTCTTCGAGCGAGTAGGTGTAATATCTCCCAACCGCGTCCACATTAGCAATCACCCCCTAGACACCCCTAGGACCATCTTTAACCCCGCTCTGGACTTCAATGGAATAGACCTAATCATTTATCCTAGGGTCATAGCTGGCTATTACATGTACGTGTCAGCTATAGGCAAGATGGAGGTCCCCTTAAGCGACGTGGAAGACGGTTCTGTTAACTATTCTCACTACTCAGCCAAACTGGTAATACTACCCCAAGACACCTTCGACATATGGGGTGCCGAGGACCCCAGGCTCACAAAATGGGGAGACAAGAACTTAATCGTCTATACCGGCAGGACGGTAAACTACTTTGACCCGAGCAAGAGATCTTGGAGAACTTCGCCAGTAGTGGCGATTGAGGAAAACGACGAAATAAGGAAGGTAGCCGTTAGGAAGAGGGACGAGAAGGGGGTGATCTCCGATAAGGACGCATTCGTGCTGGTGAAGGACGAGAGGGCTTACTTGTTCCATAGACCTCATGTAATAGAAAATGGGGAAGAGAAGTTCTACATGGCAGTGAGCGAAATATTAAACTGGAATGAGATAGTAAATTCAAACGAGACTAAAGAGATGGAGCTGAGCGAACCTTTGGTAAGAATATATCCGGAGAAGTGGGAGGAAAGGGTCGGCTGGGGAACGCCACCAATAGAGGTGGAGCCTAACACTTACCTAGCCTTAGCCCACGCATTGGATAAAACAGATATGGCTTACAAGGCGTTCTTGATAATGTTTAGATTAAAGGGCAGCGAGTTCGAGCTTTTGGGCACTAGCCCCGGATACGTGATGAGCCCTATCACGCGCTACGAAATCTATGGAGATAGACCAATGGTTGTCTTCCCTACAGGCTTGGTTAGGGTCGATAACGACGTTTACGTGTCCTATGGAGCTGCCGACGCGGTAATAGGCTTGGCGCGGGCCGACCTAAGCTTACTCATTTCGCTTGTTTCTCCGTGAACCTAAATAAATCGTTGCATAGCACTCTCCATGGAGGGAGGACTCGCTTGGCAGTAGTGAGAGGCAAGGAATATGAGTCTGTCAGCGAGATCAGAGGACAGTTGCTAGTAGTTGAAGGCGTTAGCGACGCAGGTTACGGAGAACTGGTTGACGTGGAACTTCCGACTGGAGAGAAGAGGAGGGGCATAGTGCTTGAGACTGGTAAGGGCTTGGCAGTGGTACAAGTGTTCGAGGGAACCACTGGAATTTCTCCAGCCGGAACCAAGGTACGCTTCACCGGAAGGATACTGGAGATGGGTGTCTCCGAGGATATGCTCGGAAGGATCATGAACGCCTTGGGTGAGCCCATAGACGGAGGCGCCCCCATCAAGGCCGTTGAGAAGAGGAACGTGTGGGGCGAGCCCATAAACCCCTATGCAAGGGAGTATCCGGACGAATTCATCGAGACCGGAATAAGCGCCATAGACGGGATGAACTCCTTGGTGAGGGGTCAAAAGCTGCCCATATTCTCCGGCTCCGGCTTGCCCCACAACAAGCTCGCTGCTCAAATAGCTAGACAAGCGACCGTTAGGGGAGAGGAAGAGTCCTTCGCCGTGGTCTTTGCCGCTGTGGGCATCCAGTACGATGAGCTACTCTTCTTCAAGAAAGCCTTCGAGGAGAGCGGTGCTATAAGCAGAACCGCCATGTTCGTGAGCTTGGCCAACGAGCCGGCAATGATGAAGATAGTGACCCCAAGGGCAGCATTAACCCTAGCCGAGTACTTGGCCTTTAAGAAGGACATGCACGTACTGGTTATAATAACAGACATGACCAACTACTGTGAAGCCCTAAGAGAGATCTCTGCAAGCAGAGAGGAAGTGCCCAGCAGGCAAGGCTATCCGGGATACATGTACACGGACCTAGCCACCATATATGAGAGGGCTGGAAGGGTTAAGGGAAGCAAGGGAAGCATAACCCAAATGCCCATACTAACCATGCCCAACGACGACATAACCCACCCCATACCAGACCTAACTGGCTACATTACCGAGGGCCAGATAGTGCTTTCGAGAGACCTCCACAACAAGGGCATTTATCCTCCGATCAACGTACTCATGAGCCTCTCGAGGCTCATGAGGGACGGAATAGGTAAGGGCAAGACTAGGGAAGACCACCCCGACGTGGCCAACCAGCTCTACGCAGCTTATGCAAGGGCAGTGGAGCTGAGGGGCCTAGCCGCGATAGTCGGTGAAGAGAGCCTAAGCGAAGTAGATAGGAAGTACCTAAGGTTTGGAGAGGCTTTCGAGCAGAAGTTCCTCAAACAAGACTACTACGAGAGGAGGAGCATAGAGCAGACACTAGACCTAGCCTGGGAAATATTAGCCATACTGCCGGAGGAGGAACTTACTAAGATAAGGCCAGAGTACATAAAGAAGTATCACCCGAAGTATAGGGCCAAGAAGTGAGGTGAAATTCCTTGAGCTTCCCCGGTGCCAAGAAGGTTTTACCCACTAAGATAAACCTGATAAGGCTGAAGCAGAGGCTCAAAGTAGTAAAGAGGATACAAAAGCTCCTCGAGGACAAGAGGGACATACTCCTAATATACTTGAGAAAGGCTATAGCTGATTACCAAAAGTATTATGACGAGTACTCCCAGCACCTCCAAAAGGCCTACGAGTACTTGATCCTGGCCGAAGTACAGAGCGGAGAGGGCAACATAAAGGAAGAAGTAGGGTACATACCAGAAACAGTTAAGGCAAAGATGTTTACCCGCTCCGCCTTCGGAGTGAAGATACCCGTCATAGAGTTCGTTAAAGAAAGCATTCAGAAAGCCAGCATATCTCCCATAAGGACTTCGCCATATCTAGATGCAGCTCAGAAGGAGATGGAACTTGCAATGAATGCTCTAACTAAAGCGATAAATGCGGAAATGAGCATGTATAGGATAATGAATGAGCTGAGGAAGACTCAGAGACTAATAAACGCGATCAAGTACTCCATAATACCAGAGATAGAAGAAAGTATCAAGTTCATCAAGAGGACTTTGGATGACCAACAGAGGGAGGAGTTCGTCCGTTTGAAGCTAATAAGGAAGAAGCTACAGCAGAGAAGGGTGGCGTAAGGTGCAGTTACCGAAGAAGGAGGAGCTGGTAAATGAGCTTAAGGCAGTGATCAATGGCGCCTACGAGAGAAGTGTAAAGGAGGTCGCTGAAGAGGCCGAAAAGCTGAAGAATAAGCACGTGGAGAAGATCAAAGAAATAGTCTCCACTATTTCTCTCTAAGGCTTAGAAGTGCTTTTTAGTGGAGGGGCCTTCCTCTATGGTCGGAGGGTGAGGATACGTGAAGGGCGAAATAATGCCAAAGAAAGCTGCTAAGAGTGTCTTGCTATCCATACTCTTCATAACCGCCGTCAGCGCCATAACCTTAGCTGCCGAACAAGCTACCTCTCCGTCCGCGAGCCCGATAGCCATAGGCTTGAAGGCGGTGGGCGCGGGTCTCTCCTTGCTAGGAGGAACCGTGGGTGCCGGCTACGCCCTAGGTGCTACTGGCGCTGCCGGTATAGCAGTAATCAGCGAGAAGCCCGAGGAGTTCGGTAGGGTCTTGCTGTTCATCGGTATAGCAGAGACCCCAGCAATATACGGGATAGCCATAGCAATAGTAATACTGTTCGCGATCTAAGGCGTTTTTTGGAAAAGTTTTACGGGATCCCGTGGCTCCTCCTTCGGTGCGAGAAGGTTGTCGCGCTCCCTCGAACTCTTTGAGAAAGCTAAGAAGCTCTTCCCGGGTGGCGTAAACAGCCCTATAAGGGCTGCCGTCAAGCCCTACCCCTTCTACGTAAAGGAAGCCCAAGGTGCCATCTTAAGGGACGTAGACGGAAACGAATATATAGACTACGTGT
Source organism: Desulfurococcales archaeon (assembly GCA_015521275.1). Classification (GTDB taxonomy): domain Archaea; phylum Thermoproteota; class Thermoprotei_A; order Sulfolobales; family Ignicoccaceae; genus Ignicoccus. Next base: position 8,682 of record WAOJ01000038.1, read on the forward strand.
TGGGTTATGGACCTCTAATACTGGGCCACAAGCACCCAGAAGTTCTGAAGGCTGTTGAGCAACAGCTCGAAAGGGGATGGCTTTATGGAACTCCCCACGAACTGGAGATCCAGTTGGCCGAGAAGGTAGTTTCCCACCTACCCTCCGTAGACATGGTAAGGTTCGTTAACTCGGGAACTGAAGCCACAATGACCGCCATAAGGCTAGCGAGGGGCTATACTAAGAGAAACAAGATAATAAAGTTCGACGGCTGTTACCATGGAGCACACGACAGCGTCTTGGTCAAGGCCGGAAGCGCAGTCTCTCACTACGGCTTACCAGGCTCGGCGGGAGTGCCGGAAGCGCTGAGCAAGTTGACCTTGGTCGTTCCTTTCAACGATGCCTCGACTGTAGAGAAGGTAGCCAAAGAGAACCAAGAGGATCTGGCTGCGATCATCGTTGAACCTGTAATGGGCAACGCCGGGGTAATATTACCAGAAAAGGATTTCTTGAAGGTCCTAAGGCAAATAGCCGACGAGACTGGGGCACTACTCATATTTGATGAAGTGATAACGGGCTATAGGTTAGGCTTGTCCGGTGCTCAAGGCTACTTCGGCGTGATGCCGGACTTGACCACCTTAGGTAAGATAGTTGGTGGTGGATTCCCGGTAGGCGTAGTCGGAGG
>WAOJ01000039.1 GCA_015521275.1 Desulfurococcales archaeon
ATGTGTATAAGAGACAGTGCTAGGCAAGATCACGTAATCGTTTAGACCTAAGGGCTCCAGTATCTTCCTCACTTCTTCTTTTAGGGCTTCAAAATTAGGAGCCTTTATGGTGAACCAAACTTGGTAATCTGGGTCATCCCTTAGGTAATTGTGAGTTACTTCTTCATTACCCATCAATATCTTCTTGAGGGTTTCAACGTCATCCCTATTTCTGACCTTCACGCCCACAAGGGCCGCAACCTTTCCCATCGACTTATAGTTCACTGTGAACCCTATCCTCTTTATTATTTTCTTATCCATGAATTCCTTCACTTTATCTATGACTGCGCTCTCCGGCACGTCCAAGCGCTCGGCGACATCCTTGAAGGGAGTAGGGGTTAGGGGGAAATCGTATTGGAGTTCGTATAAGAGCTTGGCCTCGAAGTCGCTCAGCCCCAAGTTGACACCCAAGCGCTTGAGCCCAGAAAGTAGAAAGGGTTATGCGTTAGTGCGCCAAACGCGTCACCCCTATAAGGCATACCTCAAACGAAGGCGGGGTGATATGAAATGCCGATAACCGACCCCGAGCTCATAGCGATAGTACAGAAGAGGGTGTTGAAGAAGTACGTGTGCAGGAGGTGCGGTGCGCTTAACCCGTGGGGAGCGAAGAAGTGTAGGAGGTGTAAGAGCACTAACTTGAGGCCGAAACACTATGAGATAGCTGGCAAGAGGTAATGCACTTTGACGTACACTCTCGATGATTTGCTCTACGTTATGAAGAGGCTGCAAGAGGCTGACATACAGTCAGTAATAATAGGCGGGACCACCATAGAACTCGAACTGAAGAAGAATACCTTCAGTGGAGACTTAGACTTGTTTCCGACCAACCATTACGCGTTGGTCGAGGAAGACGTGTTCAGAACTTTGGCCGACCAAGAAGGTTGGGAATACGGAACCACAGGCTTGGGTACGCCGAAGATAGTGGCCAAGGGACCCAAGTCTCAAGTAGAAATAGAGTTTTATGACAATATAATGGACTTTTACGTCCCTGAGGAAATACTCAATGAAGCAAAGACTGTAGAGATAAAAGGGGTTAAGATAAGGAAGATATCGCCCGAAGACTATGTAGTCTTAAAATCCAGAAGCGAGGACCCAGAAGCTATAGACATTATTAGAGGGGTTAAGGAGCTAGCCGATCAGAAGAAGATTAGGCTAGATACAAGGAAAATCAGGGAGAGGCTCAAGCTTTTCCCTGAGACGGATATACCCTCCATGAGGAACAGGCTTAGGGCTGCCGGTATCGAGGTGTGAAGCATGAAGGTAGAGCCCCTTACTAAGGAGTATGCTGAGAAGTTAGCAAGCTTACTTGATGAGTACGATGACCTCAAGGATAAAGTTCATGACCTCTCAAGGAATATAATAAAGAACAGCAAGTTGGCAATATATGCAATAAGGAGGGGTGACCTCAAGGGGGCCGAAGAATACGTCAAAGCAATGCAAGAAATGAGGAAGGAGCTTAAAGAACTCTTGAAAAAGAACTTGAGGTTGGCCAGCTTGAACATAAGCCTCACCGCCGAGCAAGAGTTCGTAGAGGCCTACTCCCTCTACAAGTTCATGAAGGAGGGCAAGTATCCAAGCTTAGAGGAAGTTAATACGACCGTTCAAGAGTACGTGGCCGGGATAATGGATTCCGCTGGCGAATTGTTGAGGCTCGCAGTGGACAAGATGCTACAAGGGGATATTGACTTCGCTAAGAAGGTTAAGGATGTGATAGAACAAATATACATCTTCATGTTACATGTAAACCCAAGAGACTACGAATTGAGGAGGAAGATAGATTACGTGACTAACATACTTAACAGGTTACAAGAGTTCATCTTTTATAAGGAAATTGTAGGCAGGACCTCGGGAGAGGCAAACTGAGGCCCCCCTTTAAATTATTAGCCCATTGTTGGGAATCCAAACTGCCTAAAGCTCTAATCGTGTTTAGAGAGGGAAAGAAACTTTGTGCTGGTTATTCTGGGGGTTGCTCAATGGTAGTGGAGACTGAAGGCATAGTAACCGTGGGAGGTGCCAAGCTCTTGGCAAAGTGGGCTAAGAGAGGCTTAGCAAAGGTTAAGAGAGAAAGGGACGCCTTCTTGTTCACTAGTGGCAAGTCTTTGAGTTTAAGTTCAGTTTCCATAATTTCAGAACCTTGTAAGGAGGGTTACCTAGCCTTGTTCTGGAGAGCTGTCTTCCTCGGTGTAGGGAGGATAGAAAGGACCAGAGTCATTAACGTACTAGACGTAGGTGACTTCTTAAGGAGAGGTTACTAAGACCAGCACCACACCAGCGCAAAACTCTTACCCACGTCAAGGGCCTCCGGATCGAGCGCTAGAACTTCCTCGGCTCTCATTAACTTAGCCTTAAAGGCTTCTCTTAGTGATTCAAACTCATCTTCGTCATCAACATACGCCAGCACGTAACACCCGTTCATTATTGTGGGCCCTAAGGGTCCCTTGTGCCAGCACTTCAAGAGGGAAACCCCAAGTATATCAAGACGTCACCGGGCTTAAGGATTCCCTTAGGAGGCTTCCAGCGCCCCCTACTGTAGACAGCTATAGGTATGCCCTTCTTCCCTATCATGGAATAGGGATCACATCCCTCGTCCGATGTGCACTCTATTGAGTGTACGGGTAAGGTTCCCTTAAGGGCTTGAAGCAACAGTGTTCCGGCATGGGGGTATACCACCAACCAAGCCACAACCCTTGCCAGAACGTTTATGGGCAATACCATGTCAGCTCCAAACCTCTCCAAAATCCTTTTGATGTGCTCGTCGTGCACTAGCGCTATTATCTTAGGCGGGGGACAGTCATTCTCAAAAGCCATTAACACGGCTGACAATACGGTATGTATAGTAACCTCGTCGTTTTCTTCGCACGAAATCACGGTGTCGTAAATACAGATGTCATCCACGTGCTCCACTCTGGGCACTCTCTTAACTTCAACGCCGTTCTCCTCCAATGCCTTAGTGAAGGCATAACAAAAGCCACTGGTGCCTACTACTACGGCATTCAAAGCGCGTCCACCAACCTCTCGAGCGCTCTAGTCATAGCCTCTAAGAGCTTCTCGCCCTCCTCTTTCTTGGCGCTTGAGACCCACTCCGGAGAACAACCGTATTCGGTACTCCTCCAAGGTATGGTGGCTCCCTCTAACTCAGGAGGGCTCTTCAAATGTTTGCTCTTCCTCACTACCACGCTGTAGCCCAAGGCCAAAGCCAAGCTGGCTTCTGCCCTACACTGTTCCTTAAAGCTCTTGTACCCTAACGACTCTATTACGCCCCACAAGTCCAATGCAGCCGACTTGATACTTTCCTTGAAGCTCTCCATTACAGCGGCTTGAACCACTGGGACAGCGCCCTTGTGAGCTACCACGTAAACCACCGGCATGCTTGTGAGCTTGTAAAGCTGTTTGGTTAGCTGAACCAAGTACTCGCTCAACACTGACAGAGGAATACTCACTGAGTGGGGATGCTCTGGGCTGAAGGAATAGTTTATTGAAGGGGAGACAAGACAGTCCTTGACCGCACAAGCGACCCTCTCAGCTATCTTAGTGTCGAGTCCCAGAGGCAAGGGGCCGTGGTCTTCCAAGCTACCCACTGGTACCAAGACGGCTCTGCCCCTCTTAGCATCAGAGAGGGGAGTATCGGCCAATAGCTTACACATCGCTCACCTCACCCCAGAAGAGCTACGAGTAAGGAACGTGCCTTAAGGACTCCCACGAAGTTCTTGTTGCTCCCAACGACCGGAAATACCTCGTACCTATGTTCTATCATAGCTGCCAGAGCGTCTCTAGTTGACGTCGAGGGGTTCACGTAACTCGGTATTGGGGATGCTAAATCACCTATAGCCCTGTCTAAAGCCGAGCTGTCGCCAGTGTCCAACGAGCTTATGACTTGTTCGCTCGTCAAATACTTGAGGATAGAAATCGGCGTAGCCATACCGAAGGGCCTCTTCTGTCCAACAATAACATATCCTTCCAATTCATAGATTAGAGACTTCTTGACGGCGCTCATTATATCTAACAAGGGGTCGACGAGTTGAGCTCTGTCGTCTACATACTTCTTTACGGGCTCATCCTTGAGCTTGGACTTGTTCTCAGCTAGAACGTAAAGGGGATCGGCTACGGAACCCCCTTTGAGGGCCACGGCACCTCCCTTTATCAAGAGGGCTTTCAGAGCATCTTCTTCCCCGACAGTAGGCACCTCATAAGCTATTTCTTCAACATCCGAAGTCAAGACCTCAGCCATCTCTATTGGGCTGTTAGTAGTTGCCAATGCCCTCAATATCTGTGTCGCGTCAACCATCTTGAGCGGTGCCCCTTCCAAGAGAGCATAGTAGCTCTCATTTATCACCATAGACTTAGCTGCATCTAGGACAGAAGTACCCCTCGCGAGAGGGCCTATAGTGTTCCTAACTATCAAGGCCTTCGCTCCCGGATTAATGAGATTCTAAAAACTAAAACTTCAACTCGTTCTGGAGAGCCTCAAGTAATACATTAGCGAAAGTACTAACCGCCTTCCTAGCCCTCTCTTCTAAGCTCTCAACATTGGCAAAAGCTTCGTAGACGTCCTCTGGCCTTCCTCCAAACGTTTCATTTATCATAGCGATAGTGTCTATCAAGTCTACGCTCAAGAACTCCATAACTCTCTCCTTTACATCTTTCCTAATGTTCTCCTTTATAACGTCTAAGAGGGTCTCGGCTCTCTCGCTCATCTCCTCGAGCATCCCTTCGCCTACTTCCCTAACCAAGTCACTGAACGTGAAGTTGACGTCTATTTTTATGGGTTCAGTGCCAGAGCTTAGGTATAACTTTCTTATCTCAGTCTCCGCCTCTCTGTATATAGCTTCTTCGTGAAAGCCCAGGCCGTTTAAGAGAGAAAACACTGATGCCTTAGTAACTGCTTCAGACAAGTCACATCCCGATATGACTCCTAGTATTAGAGGGATCGTTTTTAAAACGGATGACTGGGAGTGGGTCGCGTCGTACTCCCGTCGGTCATCGTTCCCATCGATAATCCTTCGTCATCCCCATATTAGGTAAAATAGCACAACAGCTGGCAACAATGCCATAACCGTGTAGAACAGACCATACTTTAAGAACCGTCTAAAGCTCACCTTGTACCCCTCTGCGTAAAGCAGTTGAACTGCTGTCACGTTAGTTGATGTACCAAAATAGGTTATGTTCCCTCCCAGTGTGGCTCCTATGAGTAAGGCCAAGAGGAGCTTGAAGTAGTAAATGTGACAGCTCTTTGACAAATAGTCTACAACAGGGAACATGGCTAAGAGGTAAGGAACGTTATCCATAATACCGGAGACAAGTACCGAGAGTAGTATTAGTGCAGCACTCATCTGATAGAAGTTACAAGAGACGAACCTCTTGAACGCAGATGCGACGAGCGTCATGACGCCCGTGTCTTGGAGGGAACCCACCAAGACGAAGAGGCTACCCAGGAACAACAAGAGCTTCCAGTCAACGCTCCTTACGGCGAAGACCAAGTCCTCAACGCTTCTCTTCCTCATCGTTTGATAGATAAGTATTATTGATGCTCCCACGAAGGCCGGCAAGGAGAGCCCTATCCCTATAATTTTCCTTATAG
>WAOJ01000040.1 GCA_015521275.1 Desulfurococcales archaeon
GGGGAGAAAACGTAATAGAAATAAATACTGGCGAAGGGGTCGAAATTAAGACTATGGCTAAGTTATGCGTCGAAAACTACTGCAAAGAATTCCCGATTACCATTAAGAGCGACTATGCCTTGATCGATGAGGAAAACAATTACGTTTACTTAAGGACGAAACTGGGTGTGGTAAAGCTTTTACTTCCGCCGCCCAAAGAACTCCGAGAGCTCTGGAGCTACAAGGCTGGAGACACCATTGAAGGCCTCGCCTTCAGCAAGAACGGAAACCTTGGAGCTGCTTCATATGATCATTGCGCTTACGTCTTCGATCCAAACGGAAACCTTCTGAACAAGGTTTGTGGAAAATATGGTATGGACGATGCCTCCTACTCAAACGGCAAATTCGGCTTTATCAATGACGATGGCTACGCCTACATAACTGATGAAAGAGGAAACTTGATCAAGAAGGTTTGGGTTGGAGATGATTACAGCTGGGCAATCACAATGACCTCGAACGGCTTCGTGGCTTGTTGTTGCAGTTGTGCCTTCTTCGACTTCAACGGAAAAAAGAAATGGGACGTGGACGTTGAAGGTGTTGAAAATGGACCAGCCTATTACAAAGGTTATTGGTATGTAGCCGATAGAGATTGGAAAAAGCTCTTGATCATAAAGGATGGAAAGATTGTAAAGAAGATGAGCTATGGTGAAAGTGCTTACGACACTGCGGTTTGCGGGAATTACTTGGCACTTGCGACCTATAATCACCTCTACCTCTACGACTTGAACGATCCAGCAAATCCAAATGAGATTTGGAGCGTTGGAGGAATTGTTGGAGGATCTCAAGTGGCCTTCAGTCCGGATTGCAAGTACATAGCAGTTGCTGATGGACTCAAGCTAAGGATCTATAGGATTGATGGGAAATTGGTGCTGGAGAAGGGTTATGAAACCGGTGTTACTGCTGTCGCTTGGTGGATGGATAGGATAGTTGTTGGGCTTTGGGATGGAAGGATTTACGTGTATAAGGTTGAAAGAGAAATTAAAGTCTATGATCAAAGTTCATTATTAGTCTCATCTCAAGTGCCCGAAAAGTTTAGAAATGAAAAATATTATGAGCAAATAGTTCAGTATAAGCTAAATCCGAAAGACATAGAGGAAATTTTGGACTCAATCAAAAACTTCAAGTCGTTGAGCTTAGAAGATGTTCCAGAAGACCTCGTTTACCTAATCCGTTCGGCCTCGACGGGGCCCATGAAGAGCATCGTGAACTCCATATTTAAGCGAGTTGGCGGCCCGGAAAACTTCGTTAACAAACTTAAGGAGTTGAAGAACATAAAAAGTGAGTTTGAAGAGATCAGTAGCAAGCCGCCCATAGACGTGGACAACTTACTGAGCAAGCTGGTAAACTTACAACAGCGCGCGTCATCAATAGTTTCAACCTTCTCCTCTGCCTTCAACTTGTACATGAACCCGCCTTGTAAAGGGGACGAAATCGAGTTACTCAGAGAAATGAACTCTGTAAGCTCCACATCTGAATTGTTCAACTACTACAAGATGTTGAAGTCTAGGTATGGAGAGAACTGGAAGGAGCCCTTTAAAGTTTGCATAATTAAAGCTCTATTGAAGAAGTTTGGGGACGTCGAACTCCTAAACGAGATAGAGGAGTATGTGAGAGCTTTAATGGATCTCATAGAAGAGGAGGCCGTTAGGCCTTTGCCAGAGGTGGAGGTCCGCTTAGAGGAGCTGAACCCTATAACGGAGAGGCCCAAGCCCATAAAGACCATAGAGGTTAAGAGCGCAGAACTCCTCAAGGGGTTTGACGAGGACATCTCGTTTAAGGAATGTGAAAAGGTCCAACAAGGGTCCAAGTGGGCCACCTACTTCTGCGACGACTACGTCGTCAAGGTATCCAACGACTGGGTTGATTACTTCGAGTCAGCCTTATCCGGGATCGACATTACGCCCTCCGGCAAGGAGTGGGACTACGAGAGGGCTTCAGCGCTCAAAGCCTTCGATCATCCAAACTTGGTCAAGGTTATAGCGCTGCATAAGGAAATGCCGATAATGGTAATGGAAAAGGGAGAAGGACATGTGAAGGCATTCAATAATACCGTAGAGGCCGTAAAGGGGGCCATACAAGTGGCTCAAGCGTTAGCTTACCTACACTCCTTAGGTTTGATCCACAGGGACGTGAAGCCGGAGAACGTTATAGCCTTCAAGGTAGGAAATGGTTACATAGTAAAGCTAGGGGACTATTCATCCTTGAGGCACGCCTTGAACCCGAGGGCAATATTAAGCACTGAAAGGCTAACCGAGTGCACGCCTCCTTACTGTCCTCCGGAAGCTAGGAACGACGAAGAGTGGCAGAGGAGCTTGAGAATGGTTTATCCTGCGGACGTTTACATGCTAGCTAAAACGTTGCTCAAGTGGATGGGCAAAGAGGTTTATGAGATAAAGAGCTTGGAAGACCACAACAAGTACTTGCCGAAGATGCTTGAGGGAATCGAAGGAAAGTTAAGGGAAGCCTTGGAGAAGGCTTTGAGCTACAACTATGCAAGCAGGCCTAACACAGTTGAGTTCATAAAGATGTTGGAGGAAGCGTTAAAGGAAATGGTCGAATGACTCACACCTCCACTTTCCTAGCGTTTCTCTAGCAAAGCTCAAGTCGCATTCCCTCGCAATCCCGACCTTCGAGTCCTTGGACTTATACTTGTTTTACAGTTAAGTTTTTGGCTCGTCCGGGCCTTAAGCCTCTCCAAGCACCTTATGAGGTGCCGGGTTAACCTTAGCAAGAAGGACGAGTAACCCGATAAGAGCTGCTGAACCGAAGCCTTGGCAAGCGTCTTCCCTGCCTTCTCTAAAAAAGGCCTTAGCCCTAGCTATAGGTCTGGTCAAATAATTTATAGTCCGCACCGGTCCAAGCCTTAGGAACGCGAGAAGATCCTTCTTTAGAGCCTCCGGCGATAGGCGAAGCGTGGGCGAGCGGTTTTGAAGCTCGTGGGGGAGCTGGAGAGGAAGGAGTGGAGAAACGCCACTTACGTTCAAGTGGAGCCCGAGTATTGGTACGAGAACGCGATGAGGCTCAAAGAGAATGGATTCGACTTCCCCTCCATGCTCACGGCAGTGGACTGGCCGGCGGAGAAGAAGGTAGAACTCCTCTTGCTCGTTTACCGCTTGAGCGACGGGAAGGCAATAGCTATGAGCACGAAGATAGATAGGGAGAAGAGGGAGATAGCCTCCCTCTCCGGAGTCTATCCCGGCATAGAGTGGCACGAGAACGAGACTTACGAGATGTTTGGAGTCAACTTCATCGGTCACCCGGACTACAAGAGGTGGGGAAGGATAAGGAAAATATTGCTGAGCGAGGATCCGAGGCTCTTTCCAAAGGACAGATATCCTTTGCTCAAGGACTCCGGAGGTTACAAGAACTTACCCAAGGTGAACTGGAACGAGGTATACGGGACGGACCAAGAGAAGGAAGGTCTTTACGAGGACCTAACTTACGTTTACGTGGGCCCCCAGCACCCGGCCACCCACGGGCCCGTGGGCTTCTTGTTGGGCTTGAAGGGAGAAATAATTGAGGACGTAATACCCAGACTGGGCTACGTCCATAGAGGAGTTGAATGGATATTCGAACAGAAGGAATACTTGAAGGTTATACCCCTATTGGACAGGCAGTGCTACGTGGACGCAATAGGCTGGGAGCTGCCCTACGTATTCGCTCTGGAAGAGATAATGAACGTGAAGCCGGATAGGAGGGGGGAGTTGCTTAGGATATTGGCTATGGAGCTGAGCAGGATTCAGTCCCACATACTCTACATAGGCTCCTTCTTGGAGAACGTGAACCACTTGACTGGCTTCGCTTGGACCGTGAGGGATCGTGAAGTGTTCATAAACCTCTTAGAAATGTTGACGGGCCAAAGGATGACCTTCAACTACATAAGGCCGGGAGGAGTTACTAGAGATTTGCCACAAGGCTTCAAGGATTTGTATGAGAAGGTAAAGGTTAGGTTCTTGAAACACTTCGAGAAGCTAATAGAAACGAGCTTGGATAACCCAACAGTTGCTATGAGGGCTGAAGGAGTTGCCAAGGTAAGCGCCGAAGACGCCGTCAAGTATGGCTGGAGCGGGCCCAACCTGAGGGGCTCCGGAGTAGCTTGGGACTTGAGGATAAACAAGCCCTACGGAGGCTATGATACCTTGGAGTTTGAGGGGGCTGTAGGAAACGTGGGCGACAACTTGGACAGGATGCTGATAAGGTTTGAGGAAATAAAGCAGAGCTTGAAGATAATAGATCAAGTGCTGAAGGAGCTAACCACTAGGGGCGACATAGGCACACACTTGAAGAGGGCCCCTCCCTTCCCGAGACAGCCGGGAATAGCTTACGGAGTTAACGAGGCTGCTAGGGGAGAGAGCGGGGTCTTGGTGGTGGCCAATCCAAAGGACCCCAGAGCTAGGATGAAGCCTTGGAGGGTCCACATGAGGTCCCCAGTGTTCGTGCACACCATGAGCCTCAAGTACTTAGGAAAGGGAATGTTGCTACAAGACTTCCTAGCCTTCTACATATCCTTGGACACGTGTGTGGCCGAAATGGATAGGTGATCAAGCCTCTCCCAACAAGGCCTTCAGGGCAGATATGTCTGCCTCTAGCTTCTCCTTCTTTTGTTCCAGCTCTTTCACTTTCTCGTCGTCCACCTTTAGGACCTCTTTCAAGACGCAGAGCTTAACCTTCTCGGCCCCTTCCTTAGCCCTCTCCGCCGGACTGCCTTCGCCCTTGGACAAGCTAACCAAGAAGTTTATGAACTTGGCAGCGCTCTTCTCCCTAAGTCCCTTCAAGATCTCCTCTATGGGCGGACAATCCTTCACGTCGCCTATCAACTTCTTAGCGTTCTCTATTAAGTTCAGAGCTACCATAACCTTCTCGTAGGCTCTCTCATACCTTTCTAACACGGACTTCCAGTCAGCTCCTCCTATATTCATTAGTTCGTTTATCTCCTTCAGGAGCTCATCTATTGCGTCGTTCAAATTGCTCTGTTTGACCTCCAAGCTTTCTAAGGCAGACTCGACTTCCTTTAACACCTCCTTGGTTAGAGGTGAGCCCATGTAATCTCCTTCGCTTATTTCCCTCAACTCCTTCAGCAAGCCCTTTTCCTCAACCGCTGCCTTCGGGACTTCGACGGTCTCCGGCTTGGTTTCCTCTTTTACAGCCTTCACCTCCTCCACTTCCTCTTCGGCCTCAAGCTTGAGTATAGTTAAGACGTTCTCGCTTATCACAGCCACTGCCTTGCCGTTGCAGTCTATCATTCCGGGCTTGCCGCTCAACTCGAACTCTTGCTCTTTCTTACCGTCCTTAGTGTATATAATGAGCTTCTTGGAGTTCCTTACAGCCACGAACACGCTGTCATTAGCGCTACAAACGAAGTTGAACCAACCGGGCTCCGCGCTCCACAGCACGTTTCCTTCCTTGGTTAATGCCAAAACCCTCCTGCTCGTCCCTACATAAATCCTCTCCTCGTCAATGTCCAAATCGAAGGCCTTCTCGTTCACATTTATGTGACCCATTACTTTACCCTCCAAGCTTATTATGTGGATCCTCTTGAGCACGTTGTCAGGAGCGTAGAGCTTGTCATCCTCCCTCCTAACCTTCCCTATCACTTGGCCCACGTCAACGCTCCAGAGCCTCCTCTCGCCCTTGAAGGCGTCGCACTTGTTTCCACAGACGAGGACTACTTCTCCCAGCGCAAAGGCTCGGGTAGCGCTGAAGCCCAACCTAACCTTGCTTACCTCGTTATCCCTTGCTATTCTCAATATGTTATCTTTACCTATTGCGTAAACTACATCTCCCATTACATCTGCACTTTTCAACGGAATATCGAAGCACTTCTTGTATATCTCATTTCCGTTTAGAGAGAAGATGTATGCACAGCCGTCAACCGAGCTGACCACTATTCTATCCTTCTTGACCTTTACGTCAACGGCCAAGTTTTCGAGCTTCTTTGAGATTATCTCGCTCACACTCAACCTTCAATTCCCGCATCTGCTGTAGGTCAAAAGTAATTTATCTAACACCATGCCGGAAGGTGGGGAAGTAGATGAAGGCCAGAGCGATGGCTTACGGAGGGGGGAGCGTCCTAAACGCGATAGCCACTTGGAAGGGCTCAGCGTTCGCTTTGAACCTTCCAGTGGAAGTGACGGCAGAGGTCTCGGAGAGGTTGGAAGCCGAAGGCCTCTTGAGGTCCGTTTACGAAGTCGTGAGCGAGCGTTGTAAGCTGCCTCCCGTGAAGTTTGAAGTTAAGAGTTCCTTACCAAAAGCTGGGGGCTTGAAGTCCTCCTCGGCGGTGGCCAACGCTGCTACCCAAGCCCTCTTCAAACTCTGCGGCTTAAGCGTTGGACCGTACCAAATATTGAAGGCTTCCGTGGAAGCTGCCAAGAGGGCAAAGGTGACGGTCACCGGAGCCTTCGACGATGCCTCAGCGAGCCTTTTGGGAGGTTTAGTAATAACCGATAATAAAGAGATGATAATAGAGGATAGAATGCCCTTGAAGGTGAAAGCGGTGGTATTGCCCAAGGGAGGGAGGGGTTTGAGTTACGAGGAAATAGGGAGGAGGTTGAAGGCTTTCAAGAAGGAGTTTTGGAAAGTATACGAGCTATTAAAGAGGGGAGAGGTCTTCGAGGCAATGACCTTGAACGGCTTGCTCGTGGGAGCTGCCTTGGGCTATGACCTAGAGCCGGTCACGAGGGCCTTGGAGGCGGGGGCCCTTTCGGCTTCAATATCCGGAAACGGTCCCTCAATAGTAGCTCTGGTCGAGGATAACGTTGAAGAAGTGGTGGAAGCGTTAAAGCCTTTTGGTCAAGTCTTGGTGACGGAAGTGGTCAACGAGCCCGCTTACTTGCGATGACGCGAAGTCGTGCTCGCTGAAAGGTGATGAACTCTGGGGTAAAGGAGCTAATCCAATAAAACCCTTGTCCTCATGGAAGCATAGGAATGTAGGCATGGAGAGAAACCTCAAGATACTCATCTTAGCAAGCATACTAACGTTCATAATATCGCTAATAGCGTTTCAAGCCTTCAAAGTGCCACCTCCCCAAGGCCCTCTAGCCAAAGCTATAGAGAAGATACACGAGACCTTTGCCATGAAGCATTGTCCGCTCTTAGAGTTATCCAAGAAATACAATCTAAACGTGAAATGTGACGTAGACATAAACTCTCCGGTCGTGGCCTTTAGCGAGGCAGTCGCGCTGACGGTATTCGTGGATGCCGTCCTAGGGACTCTCTTGTACTGGAGGAAGAGGCTAACGTTCGTTATGATCGGTGTTGCCCTACTCCTCTTCCTAGGGGCCGCTCCCTTCAAGTTGATCTTGGAACACATGGAGTTAGGACTGATCTTGTTCTTAATCTCAATGATGGTCATAGTTGAGTACTTGAGCGAGGTGGGCGTCTTAGGCTGGATAACTATAAAACTGGTGAAGTTGAGCAAATTTAAGCCTTTGAGGTTCATACTCATAATTAGCTTGCTGAGCTGGCTCATGGCCGCTCTTGTAGACGAAGTGACCAGCATAGTGTTCGTAACTAAGGTGGTGCTTTCGATAGCAGGGTTCTTGGACTTTAACCCCATCCCGTTGGTCATTTATACCGTATTGGCTACCAACATAGGTTCCTCCGCTACCATGATAGGTAACCCAATAGGCATTTACATAGCTCTGCAGTCCGGCAAGACCTTCATGGACTTCTTGGAATGGGCAACACCGGGTTCCTTGTTAGCATTGATACTCCTCATACCCATAGGTATAGCTTGGCTCGGTAAGCTCGGACTCTTCAAGAAGTTGAAAGAGAAAGGCTCGGAGCTGGTGTTGGACGAATGGACCGCCCTAGGAATAACGTCGGAAGCTTATGAGAAGTACAAGAGAGGGGAGCTGAGCGAGGTTGAGAGGAAAGAAATAGAAGAAAAGATAAAGCTATTCAAGAGGGGATGGGCAT
>WAOJ01000041.1 GCA_015521275.1 Desulfurococcales archaeon
CCTTAGGATTGAACATAACCTTTACCCTAGGTACGGTCAGGCCCCGTAAGGTTCCTCATCCCTCGGCGTGGAGCCATCATCATCCCTAAAGGATTTCCTTGACCACTTCCCAGAATTTGAACAGCAGGTCTTGCCTTCCCGGACTCATCAAGTGCACTCCCGGCGCTCCCTTACTGACTGCTGCCTCCAACAGCTCCTTCCCTTTCTTTAACACGTACTCGTCGGCTTTGCCACTCTCCTTAGCCCTCACTAAGCCTTCGTAATACTCCTTTGGAACCTTGACGCCCTTCTCCATTAAGGACTTCAGCACCTTCCTCGAGGTTGTGAGCAAGATGCTCGGAAACGTGGGGAAAGGCATGCCCAAGAGTTTATCTATAACTGAGGCGTCGAAGACTGGTTGGCTCTGGCCGAACTCCGCTCCGGCTCTGGCCTTCCTTAAGGCCCTTAACTTCTCGTACTCGAAGTAAGGGTTTACGGCGACGCCCACGTGTAACTTGGCCTCGCCGACCCTTCTGCCGCTCCAATCCGTGCCCCTCCTCAAGGCTTGAGCCAAGCAGACCAACCTCACCGAGTCCAGATCGAACGCTGAGTGGGGCGCCCAGTCACCGGTCAGAGCCAACAAGTTCCACACGCCCGCTGCCTCCAAGGCCAACATGGCTGAGGTCAGAGCTTCCCTAGTCCTAGCCCTACACGTAAGCTGGGCTATCACTTCCTTCCCCTTAGACCTCAAGTAGGTTGCAGCAAGGATGACGTCGATGTGAGGTATCCCCAAGGGGTTGTCCGTCACGTTGAGTGCGTGGTAAGGTAGCTCCAGAGCCCTCTTAAGCTCCTCCAAGCTCCAGGGCTCAACTTCGGCCGTGAGTTGGAACTTGCCTTCCCTCAACTTCCTCATGAACTCGCTCCTAGGCTCCATTGGGAATGGCTCGCAGCCCGCTTTGAAGTCCTTGTCCAAGAGGGGCCTCAAGTAGTTATCAGTCTTCAAGTTCTTTAACGCTTGGACGAACGGACACTCGAAGTCATCAACCTCACACAGTTCTTCTCTCAAGCCCCCACAAGGGCCGTTGAGCATACCCTTGGGGCACCTCAGCACTGGAACCCCCTCAAGACCTCGTTCAACGTTAAGAGCCTCACGAACTCAACCCCTCTGGAGCCAACCTCCAGAGTGCTTCCCTCTTCTCTATCTAGTAAGCTCGCCGCCAGCACTACTTCTATACCGCTCTCCCTCAAGGCGTCTATGGACTGAGCCAAGCTTTTGCCAGTGGTGGTGACGTCATCGAGTACCACCGCTTTCATGCCCTCTTCTACACCCTCGACCAGCTTCATCTGACCGTGCTCTTTTCTCTTGGGCCTCACGTAACCCATGGGCCAACCCAAGGTGACCGACACGTGAGCGGCCAGAGGTATGCCTCCTGTAGCGACCCCTACCAAGGCTGCGTATTTCACTTTTTCCTTTATCAGAGCTGCCATTAAGAGTGAAGCTATTCTGGCAATCTTGGGGAAGGCCCAGAGCTTCCTCATGTCTATATATATGTCGCTCCTCTTGCCGGAGGCCAGTATGAAGCTACCTCTCTTAACCAATTCTAGTTCGTTTATCTTCCTAGCTAGATAGGACTTCAGGTAGCACTGTCCAAAATTTATTATTGCTAAAGGGTCCGGCGAGGCTTCCAATAAGGCCTCCGCGTCTAGCTTGGAGCCAGTCCATGGCAAGTCAGCTATCGAAGCGACAGTATGGGCCAGCATGTACCTATCCAAGTCCATATTTTATTTCCCGTGATGTGGAGGTCCGGGAAGTTATATGCACTTTAAGGGCGTGGAACTTGACGATTTAGACTATAAGATTTTGACTGCATTGATGACTAATGCTAGGAAAAGCATAAGGGAGATAGCCAAAGAAGTCGGCGCTTCTCCCGCCACTGTACACAATAGGATAAGGAGGCTCATGGAGAGGGGGATAATAAGGGGTTTCTACCCAATGTTGGACACTTATCGCTTAGGCTACCAGATAACAGCAATAATAATGCTAAGCGTTGAAGGAAGCTACTTGACGAAATTGGAGGAAGAACTGAAGGAAATAAAGAACATAACGGCGATTTATGACATAACAGGGGATTATGACATATTAATAATAGCAAAGTTCAAGGATATGGAATCGTTGGACATATTCGTTAAGGAGCTAATAAACAGAAAGGGTATAAAGAAGTCCGTCACACACATAGCGTTCAAGGTGGTCAAGGAAGACTCCAGGCTACCGCTCTAAAAGCCGGCTTCGTGAAGTGAAAGGGCTGTGGAATGCTAGAAGAGTTCGAGGCCCTCTATGACCAGTTGGAAAAGGACGACTTGAACGCTTTCATAACTTTGAGGCCTAGAGAAGAGGTCCTCAAGGAGGCCAAGGAAATAATGGAAAAGGGCTTGAAGCCTAAACCCATAACTGTAAAGGATAACATAAGCACCAAAGGAATAAGGACCACAGCCGGATCGCTGATATTGAAGAGGTACGTCCCGCCGTTCGACGCGACCGTCGTGGAGAAGCTCAAGGAGGCCGGCTACGTGATAGTTGGAAAGACTAATATGGATGAGTTTGGTATGGGAAGCACGGGCGAGAACAGCGCATACGGCCCTACTAAGAACCCCATAGAC
>WAOJ01000042.1 GCA_015521275.1 Desulfurococcales archaeon
TTCTTATATTTAACTTCGTAAAACCTCTGGAGTAACTCATTCAAGCTGATCTTTTCTACATTCATGTAGAGTAGGGATTTGAAGGTGTGAGGCGTAGACTTCTGGGCAACCAGCCAAGGCGCTATGCCACCTATTAAGGCAACCTTAGACCCCACGAACTTGCTCAACCTTTCGATAGCTCTGACACATTCCTCTTCCTCTCTTGTATTCCTTGCGAGGCAAACCCCTCCTCTGGGTAAAGCTTCCGCAACCTCTAGGGCAGCAGCTAGCGAATTCTTAGAGGGATAGGCTATGATTCCCAAAGCTTTGGGCTTGCAGTCGTCAAATACTTTCATTACGTTTTTCTCCGATCCTCCGCTCCTAATCTTAACTACCAAGGCGTTCTCGCATTCGCCGTTTATGGAGGAGTGGTCTACCTCGAACATACTTCTGCCCTTTTAACAATATTAACTGGCAGTTTATCCGCTGACCGGGGTCAGCAAGATGGTGAAGGCTCCAAAGGGTTGGAGGCATAGGACTAGGCATTTGTATAGGAAGAGAGTTAGGGAGAAGGGAGCAGTGCCACCTCTGAGCTTGCTCCTAATAGAATACAAGGCCGGCGACAAGGTAGTGATAAAACCGAATCCAGCAGTGTGGGCCGGAATGCCTCATAGGAGGTTCTGCGGAAAGGTTGGCGAGATAGTGGGTAAGAGGGGCAAATCCTACTTGGTCAAGGTAAGGGTTGGTGACAGCTATAAGATCATAATCGTAAGGCCAGAGCACTTAAGGCCCTATAAGCAGTAGCGACGTTTTTACCTAGTTCTTGTTATAAGTCGTGGTAAAAGAAAATGCCACTCACATGCATAAGCGTTGACGAGAGCTTCCCGGCTGCCCATTATACCAATCCCCATCTGAGCCCGGCTGGGACCCTTCACGGTCATAACTGGAAGGTCAAGGTCACGGTCTGTAAGGCTGGAGTGAGCGCGTGGGTAGTGGATGCCGTTAAGCTTAGGGAGGTGGTGAGGGACCTAATAGATCCACTTAAGTTTAGCTTGATGGTGCCAGAACAAGACGCTAGGGCTTGGCTGGGACCTAATGGGTTAAAAGAAGCTATAGAAGAGAGCTTGGGCATAAAGGTTAGAATTGCAGTAATACCATACCCCATAGTCTCAGCTGAAACAATTGCCCACTTCATCTATAGACATGTAAGAGATGAACTCAGTGGCATCGACTGCATAAAGGTAGAAGTAGAAGAATCGCCCGGCGAGATAGCGACCTTCGACGATTGTGTGCCAACTTAAAAGGAACAATCTTTGACGCTAGGACGGGAAGCCTCAATGATACTTCCTCCCGTTGACGAAGTGGTCAAGATATACTCGAAATTCATAGAGAAAGAAGACGTAGACTCCGCAAACAGGTTCTTGGCTTCAGTTGCTGCCATGGCTGCCTATGCCGCTAACGCGGGCTTGGATCCGGAGGAGGTTAGGAAGTACGTCGAAGAGCTCCGCGAGAAGATAGTAGAGGGTCCGGAGATGCTGAACCCTTACGTCTTCGGCCTACTAGGGGATATAATTGAAGACCCCACGGACTTGGAGAGGCTTAAGGAGAGGATGACTCAGATATGGGAAATGGAACAATTGGGTCTCGAGGATTGAAGTGTAGGTGTGGAAGGGAAGCATTTGTATTACATCCATCTTCGGGCCAACCCTTGTGTAAGAAGCATTTCCTCAGATACCTCTACAAAAAGGTGCTTAGGGAAGCTGCTAGCCTAGGGTTATTGAAGTGCGACAGGATAACAATAAAGATTAATGAACATAATGAAGTGGAAGCTAACTTAGTCCTAGAAGCTTTGAAGGACTGGGCTAAGAGGAAGAGTTGTCCGGAGCCAGAGCCGGGGAGCGCTGGTATATACCCTCTCAGTCTCGAGAAGGTCCTATACCTTATGTTAAAAGCGTTTTACGAACTCGACGAGAACTCCTACAAGCTCGCCAATCCTCGTTTGGCGAAGAATCCGGCATATACCTTGTTGCCCTTTGAGGTAGCAGCCTACGCCAAGTTGAAACGAATGAAGCCACCCAAAGAGTATGGTGAAGGACCTCTGTGGGAGATAGCTCTAGATGTGGCTATACAGCAGAGCACGGAGGCCTTCAGTGCACTCAAGATATTAAACAAGTTAGAACTCCTTTTCCCAGTAGTCTAGCATGGTCTTCCTCTTTATGCTCCTCATCCTCATCTCGAGCCTTCTATATACAACGGAATGAAGCTTACCCTCTATGATCTCACCTATAGCCTCCTTGGCCGCTTCGACGTTCTCGTATTCTCCTATTATCGCCACCACTCCATTGCTTATGCTCAGATAAACGTGGGCTATCCTCTCTATGTTCTTCTTGGCTTTACCCTCCTTGCCTATTATCCTTCCGAGTATCCTTCTCAGTTCCTTAGCGTCGTGATGGTCTAATAATAAATCTTTAACATCTACAACTTCCATGACGTAATCGTCATTGAAGAGAAGGAAGGCGACGTCTGGATCGAAGCCATAATTTAGAGCTGTGAGTACCTCTTTCGCCTTCATTAAATCCAAGGAGGTGGAACCTTCGGAGGGCTCTATAATTACCCTTCCACTATCCTCAAT
>WAOJ01000043.1 GCA_015521275.1 Desulfurococcales archaeon
GGAGAACTGGAGCCCCCTTATCGCCCACCTTGCATGACCAAGGCCTAACCACAGTAATAGACCACAGAGATAGGGATGCCCTAGGTAAGAGGCTCAGCCCGAGGAGGAGGTTCGAGGTCCAGAAGCTCAGGAAGTGGCAAATGAGGTCCAGGATACAGACCGGAATGGAAAGGAACCTAAGCATAGCTATGAACGAGTTGGAGAAAATGGCAGCGGCCCTAAACTTGCCTAAGCCCATAAAGGACGAAGCTGCCGTGATATATCGTAAGGCCGTCGAGAAGGGTTTGGTCAGGGGAAGGAGCATAAACTCTGTCGTCGCGGCTGTAATATACATAGCCTCAAGAATACATAAGCAGCCCAAGACTCTGGACGAGATATCCAAGGAGATAAAGGAGAAGCTTGGAGAGAACATAGAGAAGAAGGAGATAGCTCGTTGCTACAGGTTACTCATTAAGGAACTCGATCTAAAGGTTCCCATAGCGGACCCGAGCTACTACATACCTAGGATAGGACAAGCCCTACGCTTGAGAGGTGATATAATCGAGGAAGCGATGAAAATAATGCAGAAGATAAAGGGCAATCCCATAACCGCTGGTAAAGATCCGGCAGGCATAGCAGCTGCTGTCATATACATAGCCGTCATGAGGAAGGGAGAGAGAAGGACCCAAAAGGAGATAGCTCAAGTTGCCGGTGTGACTGAAGTTACTGTTAGGAACCGTTACAAGGAGATAATGAAGGTATTAAACAGTATGGGTGAGAAGGACTAGAGCTCATTTGCTGCCACCGCTTCGACAATAGCCCTTGCGGCGAGCACGGCGGTTACCCCAGAAGGGTCATAAGGGGGCGAGAGCTCGACTACGTCCATTCCAGCAAGCTCGACCTTATACAAGGATTGGAGAATAGTTAGGTAGTCGTTAAAGCTGTAGCCTCCAGGTTCAGGATTCGAGACCCCCGGCGCCAAAGCCGGGTCAAAGAAGTCCATATCCAAGCTCAAGTACAAGTCCTTGCACCGAGAGATGTTTTCCGATACCAACGAAGGTTCCGTTATTATTTTTATTCCCTTTTTCTTTGCATACTCCACTTCCTCTCTCACGTATGCCCTGGCTCCGGCTACAATAACCCTTAGCTCGAGCTCTTCAGTTAGCCTTCTAAGCCATGTCGCGTGGGTCCACTTCTGACCCATGCATTCATCCCTCAAGTCCAAGTGGGCATCTAAAATGAGCAAGCACTCGGGCCTCAATGCCTTGACTGCTGCATAAGTCAAGCTGTGCTCGCCGCCCAAGGTTATGGGAACACCGTTCACACCTTTCAAAATTCCTTCAAGTGCCTTCAAACTTTCCCTCAAGTTACCCAACACGGGCGCTACGTCGCCTAAGTCGTCGAAGCCTATTTCGTCCACGTCTAATCCAGTTAAGGAGGAGCGAAACTCTATGTAGGTCGAAGCTCTCCTTATTTCATAAGGTCCCCACTTGGTCCCTTCCCTAAAAGTAGTAGTCGCTTCCAGTGGGAAGCCTAAGACCTTGTACTTACTGTTCTCCTTTCTATAGCCTCCAAAGGTCAACGGCTCACCTATCAATACTTTGGCCACCACTCCCCAGCACAGGGTAGGGAGTAAATGTTGGAAATGGTCTTGAGAAGGGTCGGCGACGTCTCCAGTGCAGCTTTGGAAAGGGCTAAGAGGGCCCTCTCGAGGGAGTTAGAGTTCTTGGACATTTACATTGACTATAGGCAATTGGA
Source organism: Desulfurococcales archaeon (assembly GCA_015521275.1). Lineage (GTDB taxonomy): Archaea > Thermoproteota > Thermoprotei_A > Sulfolobales > Ignicoccaceae > Ignicoccus. The sequence continues at coordinate 1,738 of WAOJ01000043.1, forward strand.
GCCCACCCTCAAAGCCTACGACTGGAAGAGGAAGCAGTACGTGGCTTCAAAGCTCTTGATGGATCTCGGTAGGGTTAACAACGCGCTAACCGTTTATTTGGTTGAAGCTGACGCATACGAAGGCAACTTGAACTTCGTCTTCGGCTTGGCCATGCCTCTGAAAGGGATAGCTGGCGTCTTCCTGAGGAGGCTTAGGAACGAGTTCTACGGTTGGAGCCCCGACGAGGAGAAGTTCATGCAGAGAGTTGAGAAGGAAGTCCTCCACGAGGTAGGTCATTTGTTAGGCCTAGAACATTGTCCGAACCCCAAGTGTGTTATGAGTTTCTCAAACTCGATATACGACGTTGACTTCAAGGAGGCGAGGTTTTGTAACTTGTGCAAGCTAAAAATATATAGGAGGTTTAGTGCTTAGCCACTTCTAGCTTATCTACCAAGTACTCGGAGATGTGTATTGCCTTTGCGTCTGCTATCCCTAGCTCCTCTCCGAACCACTTTATTCCTCTGTTTATAGTCTCTACACATGCCGGACATGCGGTAGCTATCAGCTTAGGCTTTACCTTTGCTATGTCTTCCATCTTCCTCCTTACGGCTACTTTGTGCCTCTCTTCAACTCTCCTTTCGAACTCCTCCTCCTCTGGGGATATCCTTATCTCTTGGCCTACTACTTGGCTCATCGCTAATCTAACCTCCTTAAGCATACAGCCTATGCCTCCTCCGCCTCCACAGCAGTAGTTCATCTCGCGGTTGTGTGGCAAGTCTCTATAGCCCACACTGGCAGCTTTGAGCAAATCCCTAGGAGCTTCGAAGACTCTTGCATGTCTTCCCATTTGACATGGGTCGTGCCAAGTTATGGGATCGTTTGTCTTCTTGAACTTTATCTTTCCGGCCCTCAGTAATTCTGCCAACAGTTCGGTTATGTGTATGATCTTCCATTCCGGCTTCTTGCCTAACGCCTTTACTATAGTTCCGTACATGGTAAAGCGGAACGTTGGGTACGGGAAGCCTCCATCCATTAGCACTACGTACTTAGGCTTTAGCTCATCTATATATTTGGCTATCTTACTTACCACTTGTGCTGCATTTTCACCCCTACCTATTACTACCGATATTGGAGCCCTGACTCCTAGGGGCTCCTTCCACATGGTCCAGCTTATCCCCAGCTCCTTCAGTTTGTTTAATATGCCAATGGTTGAGATGAAACCTTCCCTCATCATGAAAGCGTCGGTTAACCAGCCCATGAAGAATACGTCTGCGCCTCTCTTATCGAACTCTACCTCTCCATACTTCTTCTGGGCCTCAGCTATTGCATCCGTCCAGAGCTTCGCTAAACCAGGTATCTTCATGTGCATGTTATTTACTTCTATGGCCTCGAATAAGTTCAGTATAGTGGGTACGTAGCCGGCAGCGGTCAACATAGTCTTCAGTAAGCCGACCATGGTGCCGCTGTGTATTCCCACAGTGCAAGTGTAGTAGCAGTGACCGCAGTTGGTACAAGCGTATGCTAAATCCATTAGCTTCTTCATGTCGGCGTCGTCCTTAGGTTCCCATGCGTTTGCCAAGCTTCCTAAGAGCTTACCTATTATTGTCATCTCCTTTCTATAGATCTTCCTCACTTGCTCTGCCTTGTTCACTGGACTGAACTCCGGTCCGGCCCTATAGAACGGACACGAAGGGGCACAGATACCGCAGTTCAAACAGTCCTCGATATAATGGATGGTTACTGCGTCAACCTTTTTTAGCATCTTTTTTATTGCAGTCTTTATGTCAGTCCTTTGGCTTGCTAGCATTTCCATCATCTTACTCATATCCATATCTCCACCCATCGCACTCATGACCCATCACCCCTCACAATTCAACCTCCATTTCTCCTCTCTTAATGTCATTATCATACCACTCATGGAGCTTTCCATACCAGTAACCGAACACGAAGTGCCAGTACTTACTGAACGGTATGTACATTAGCAATAGTTCAGCGAATAGCACGTGTAGACCTAGCACATTTCTATAGACAACTACGCTGTCGGAAGGCCAGTGCCTAGCTGCGGCGTAACCGAAGAACACTATTAGGAACAATAGCAGATACGCTATGTAGTCACCGTACCTAGCTGGGCTATGGTTGTGTTTCATCAGCGTCTCGGTCAATCTAACAGCGCACTTATAACCTATGGCTATCAGTATGAAGAGGCTCATTAGATCTCCGTTTAGTATTACAACTAAGGGTCCCCAGATAGTGTTTACGAACGTGAACGACATGTCGCTTGCAGGCATTACATTTGAGGTCACCGTCAGTACGCTGGTGGTTATGCTTTCCGGTACGTTGAATATCCATAAGGCTTTGTATGCCGGGAAGTAGTAGCTCCACCACGATATGTGTTGGCCGAGTAGGAATAGCACTGGTATTACGCCTACTAGGTGGAGCAGTAGTATTCCCGCTATGAAGTCGTCGGGCTTGGTCTTTGCGCTGAAGATTATTGGCCTCAGGAAGGTCATTATTAAGCCTTTTAACATCTCTCCCCAGCCGTTGTGACCCTTCTGGGCCCTTGGTAGTTTGGTATTAACTATGAGTTTAACTATCCTGTACGTCGCTCCGGCACTGAATATGAATATCGACGGTACTAGTAGGTAGTATACAGCAAAGTTGAAAATATCATTCGGAGATCCCCAGCCGCCTACGTTCATGGTTCTCAACCCCCATAAAGGGAAACTTGACTAAAAACACTACTTGACCAATCAATCAAGAAAAAGGTTTTTACAAGCTGCAAGCATTGGTGAGGAACTTCTTTACGCTCTTGAGTACCTTCTTATCCTTTACGAACTCTATGTGTGCAGCACAAGATATGCACGGGTCGAAGCTCCTTATTGCCCTCACGAAGTCCAAGCCGGTCCACTCTTCTGGCTTAACCTCCTCAGTAACTACCGTGTTCAACGCAGCTGCTTCGAATGGACTCAGCGGTATTCCTTCAGGGCTCTTGGTCACCCACGGGTCGTTGGGTATATACTTGCTCAACTCTCCCTTAGGAGCTCTTGGACCCACGTTCTGAGTGGTTGGCGCGTGGATCTGGTAGTTGGCTATCCTTCCGTTCTTCACCACTATCCAGTGTTCCACGTTCCCTCTCGGCACCTCTAGCTGGCCGAAGCCTAATGCAAAGGCCGGTTCCTTCCAAGGCCTTGAAGCTTTGGTCATTCCCTTGGTGTTTATGTAGTAGACAGCTTTCAGTGCGCTTGCCCAAGCATCTAATATGTCTAATGCCATGTCGAAGGCTCTTGCCCTAACCCTCTCTATGGTAGAGCTTATTTCTGGTGCCTTGTAAGTGAAGCTCACCTCTTCCCAAGTGCCCTTGGGTAAGTCTGTCACGTCTCTAGACGGAGGTAGCGTTACCTCTATCTTGCCTCCTCCATGCTTTACGGCTCCTCCCTCTTCCTCTACCCAGCCCTTCAAGTTGCTGTGGGCCGTGACCCATACCTTGGCCATTGGCCCTACTTCATAGGGGTAGAGCTTGCCGTTGTGGTAGAGCCTAACGGTAGCAGACCAGCTGTACTTGCCACTCCACTTTATGTCGGTGGGCTTGGGTATGGTGGTCTTGTTCCACGGGTGGTACCAGATCAGTTCTTCGATGCCTCCTACCAACGGGTTGCCCGCCGGGTCGGTCTTGGTGAACAACGTGGTCTTACCCTTCCACTCGTCATAGAAGGAGCTGTCCACTAGCTCTACTACGTTCCTCTGGTGCTCAGTTATCTTCTCGGTGATTAATTCTCCCCCTATGTATAATCCCGGTGGAGTTGCTCTTCTCATTGCGGCCTTGTCCACGTTCTCATATATGGTCTTGTAGTTGTCTCCCAGTTGGCTGTAGGTTTCTGGATCATCGAACGCACCAGAGCTGTAGAATATTGGCTTAGCATAGGTGTAGCCGTTTTTAGCATAATCACAGTGGTTCACGTAGAAGTCTGCTAAGTCCATCCAGATAGCAACGACAAACTTAACCCAAGCGGTCAGTTTTGTTAGGCGGAATATATACTCTTCAAGCAGGTAGTTGCCCGTGCTCAAGTCGGTGCTTATGCCTCCCGGAACTAGGGTGCTCGGGTGGGAGTGCCTTCCGTATATGAGGACACCGGCCTCCCTCGCTATTCTCTGGTACTTGACCGTTAGCTGCCATATCCTTCCCACTATTGGGTTTAAGTCCCTCATTATGTCCGCTATATAGCGGTAGCCGTGAACGGCTGAGTACTCGGCTGGAGTGGTCTTAGCGGCTTCCCAACAGTGTGGGGTTAACTTGCTCACAACTATTTCGCTGTAGTCTGGCCCTCCCAGCAAGTTGAGTATTATGGAGTGATCATAGATCAGGTCGGTCATTGCGAAAGCCATGTTCCTTAGAGCAACACCTAAGGGCGTTGGTACGGCTCCCAAGGCCATATCGTTAGCCATGGTAGAAGCGCTGGCGTGGCTGGCTCCACAGACTCCACAAACTCTCGAAGCTAGGGCTATGGCATCCTCTGGAGGCCTTCCCCTCATGAAGACCTCGAAGCCTCTGAACATGGTGGCGAAGACCCAGGTGTTCTTCGTCCTCTTGCTGGTCACATCAACCTCAGCCCTTAGGCCTAAGTGGCCTTCGATCCTCGTTATCGGGTCTATGTAAATCTCGGCTACGCTACCTCTAATTCCCTTAACGTTGGGGGCCAACAATACTAGCTTGGGATCCTTCTTGTTCTTGAATCTAGGGTCGTTAATCTTAGTATTTACATTATCCTTCTTCTTCTCGGTCATGGTTCTTCACCTCTTTAACTGCTCTTACCCTTTTTAGACATTGCGTATCCGACTATTGCACCTACAGCTGCAGCACCTACGGTGGTAGCCAAGGCAGCCGGAGCGCTGGGAGTGGCCGGAGCGGGCAGAGGTTTGAAGAAGGGCTCAAAGGCGTCGCTGAAGCCGGGCATAGTACAGCCTATACACACTCCTCCAGTCCTAGTGGGCCCTCCTACGCCGTTAACCCAGCCGTATTTGTTCCAAGGACAGTTGGCAGCCGGACCCTTACAGCCTACAGCGAAGAGGCACTTAGCGTCGTTGTCCCCGGGGTTAACTCTGAAGTCTCCGGCAGCGTAGTAGCCGGCCCTAGGACACTGCTCGTGTACAGTCCTTCCGAAGATGTACTTAGGCCTGGCGTACTGGTCTAACCATTGACTGGCCTTGGGCAAAGGTACCAAGTTGGGATATAGCGCAGCTAGGACCACGTGGACTAATACCCTAAGCATGCCGTTTCCGTTGGCTGGGCATCCGGGAACGGCTATGGCAGGCTTACAGCCGCTGTCGGGGCTGAGCGCGGGGTCGCAGTCCTCATATATGTACTTGAAGTAGGGAGTGAACTCCGGCATCTCGGCAGTTCTGCTTATGAGGCCCTTGTAGCCCCTAACGGGGTCGTCGAAGAAGCCTACAGCTCCGGTGGGGGCGAGACTCCACTCTGGATAGGTCCATCCCGGCGGGGGTTCAAGGACCTTGTCTGCTGGTATTCCGCCATAAGATGCACAAGCACCGAAGGTTAGTACAGCCACGGCCCTCCTGGCCAGCCTCCTAATCCATTCAGTACAAGTTACCACTCTACCATGTTCTTCGCCTACGAAGCAATAGTAACCACACTTGTTCGGGTCGTTACAGTGCTTCCTGGCGTGGTTTTCATCTGGTATAGAGCCTTCTATTATGAGTACGTAAGGGTCATAGGCTCCTTTTTCGGCCAAGTGGAGTATATCGATGGCCCCCTCTCCCCACTCTGGCATCAAGGTGTCGTGGAAGGCTAAGCCTACAGTACCCGGACCGGCCAAATGGGAGGCTCCTAGTAGTACTTGGACTAAATCGGGGTCGGTGGCTTGTATTATGGAAGTGGTATCGCCGGTACAGCTTTGAGCCTCGAACCAGACTATATTGATCTTTCCTTTCCTAACAGCTTCGACGGCCATTTCAGTGGCCTCAGCCCAGTCGATGTTGCTCAAAACGGTAAGCGCGGCACCCCCGGCTAGGAGGCTCTTGAGGAATTCCCTACGAGGCTTACTTGAGGTCATGATCTCACCACTTTTCCGTCCGAAATTTCCATACAACGTGGCACGTTCTAAGAT
>WAOJ01000044.1 GCA_015521275.1 Desulfurococcales archaeon
CCCATAGACAAGGCGAAGGCACAAAAGCTAATACAAGAGATGTGGAGCGAATTGAAGAAGCTCCGCTGGTCTGGCTTACCTTCGGATATGGCCTCTGAAATGGCCCAACCTTTAGCGGAGAAGGCAAAGGAGATGAAGGACGTCCTAAAGCTAAAAGGAGTCGAAGAGAAGGACCTACTTAGGGCTCAAGCCTCTTGGGGTTTATCCTATATTCAATCGCTCCCAAGCTTACTAAAGCTTAAAGAAGAGGTTGACCCGGGAGAAGCAGTTTACGTCTTCTCTGGAAAGGTTACTGAGGTCAGAGACCATCCCAACGCGGACAAGCTGAAGGTTACTAGGGTCAGCTTGAAGGTCGCTGCAATACCGGTAGTAACGAACATTCAAGAGGTCAAAGAAGGGGAAGTGAGAGCAGTAGCCCTCCTCCCTCCTGCGGACTTGAGAGGAGTGATGAGCTGGGGGATGTTCTGTTCGGAACCGTTGGACTTGGAAGAGGGCAAGCCTTTCCCGCCTTATGATAAAGGAGCCGTTGGGGCGCAAGTGGAGCAATTGATGAGGGAAGCCCTTAGGATAAAGAAGTAGGCAGGTATTCTCTATAAAGCCTCCAGAGCCTTTCACAAGACTCGTTCCACTCTATTCTGACCGGATTTAATAGACCCGACCTCATAGCATGGTCCACCAAGGTTATTGCTGTCATTGCCTCAGCGACGCTCACAGCCCTAAGCACTATAGCCGGATCATGCCTCCCGGGAACCCTTATGTCACTCTCCTCCAGCGTCTTTATGTTTACAGTCTTTTCGGGTATCATTATAGAGCTCGTGGGCTTAAAAGCCACCCTTACCCTTATGTTACCTCCGACGCTTATGCCTCCTAGCATACCTCCAGCCTTTTCTCCTTCCAGAACCGGTTCTCCGACCTCAGTAACTATTTTGTCCCTAGCCTCACTCCCCCTCATTGAGGCTAGCTTGAAGCCGTAGCCGACCTCAAAGCCCACAGCAGCTGGAATACTCATCAAGGCCTTGGCCAAATCGGCCTTTAGCTTGTCGAAGACAGGTTCCCCCAATCCAGAAGGGGCGTTCCAAGCTACTACTTCAACAATGCCTCCGACGCTGTCCTTGTTCTTCAAGGCGTTCCTCAGTATTTCCTCAGCCCCTTCGTCCCCATTTACTACTCTAAATGGAGAAAGCCTCGCCTTCAATCCCTCTTGAGGGTCCTTAGCCGAGGGAAATTCTTCACCACCTAGGTTGACTACGTTGCCGGTTACGAGTACTCCCAAGCAAGAGAGAAGCTTCTTGGCTATTGCCCCAGCAATTACTCTAGAGACCGTCTCCCTTCCAGAAGCCCTCCCGCCTCCCCTATAGTCCCAGTGTTCGTAACCGTACTTCTTGATATAGGCCAAATCGGCGTGACCGGGCCTCGGAGTCTCCTTTATTAGTTCGTAATAGTCAGATACTACGTCTTTGTTCCAAACGATTACAGATATTGGCATCCCAGTGGTCTTACCTCTGAAAACTCCGCTCAGTATTTGGGGCTCGTCGCCCTCCTTCCTAGGGGTCGTATACCTTCTCCCGGGCCTCCTAAGTACCAACTCAACCTTCAGGTCCTCCTCGTCCAAGGGCAAGCCGGCCGGGCAGCCGTCTATTACTGCTCCAAGGGCCCTCCCGTGGCTCTCGCCCCAAGTAGTAACCTTGAACAGCGTTCCAAACGTATTTCCCCCCACCCTCGACCCTCTAACTGACCTCTGACCTAGGGCTTAAGAGGCGGACGGAATCTTTAATAAATAAAGAATCGTGTGGGGTGCTCGGGGACTTGAGTGATGAGAAGCGTACTACTGGCGACCTTGCTCTTGGCTGCCGTAGCCTTAGCTTACACGCCGGCGTACCCTTGTACTTACTGCCACACCCCCTTCCTAAAGCTAAACGGTAACATCAAGAAGGCAGAAATACACAAGATAGACCTAACCGTGGGAGCTCACGCCGGACTCTACTGTTCTAACTGTCACGACCCCAAGAACCCCATGAAACTCATTACTGGAGACATAGTAATACCTCCAAACTTGGCCTCCGAGAAGGACCTCATGAAGTACAACAAGCTCTGTGCTAGGTGTCACCCGGCGGTATACGCCGACTACTTAGTGGGGGCCCACGGAAACAGTACCTACGTGTGTAACGGAGGAACCTCCTACTTTGTGATAGGCTATAAGCACTCCCCGTGGTGGTACCACGTGTGCCCAGAGTACAAGAACATGCAC
>WAOJ01000045.1 GCA_015521275.1 Desulfurococcales archaeon
GGTAGCTATAGGAGTAACGGTTTACCTCGTTACGGGCTCTAGGAGGGTGGGCGGCTTAGGCCTTTGGGCAATCATATATTCCTTACTATTAGCCAAGAGAACGAGGGTTAAGGTAAGGGTAGGGAGCACGACTTTATCCTTAATAGCTTTAGTATTGGGCTTCGCAACCCCTTTTGCATTCGTTAGGGAAGTTTCCTTGGGGGACAGCCTAAGGGCAATAATAATGGCCTCGGCCCTCTTCTCCCTATCCCACGCCTTCCAGAGTTTGAGCCCCTTGTACTTGTTAAGCGTCTTCATGGCTGGCATAGCCTTAGGCCTCTGGAAGGTAATGGCTAAGGGCTTGTTGGCCCCGACCGCCCTCCATGCGGGCTGGAACTTGGCCTTAACCCATTTGAAATCCTTCAAGGAGTTCGAGGGAAGTATCGAGGGAATAATAGCTTCTTCAATAATATTGATCTTGACCTTAGTGCTAAAGCTCACATCCTCTCGGGGGCCTCTATTCCTAAGAGGTTCAAGCCCCTCTTCATAATGTTCGCTATGGCTTCCACTATCAGTAGCTTTAAGTTCCTCAAGCCTTCGTCAGGCTCCTTTGCAACCGGCTCCTTGTGATAGAACTCGTTGAAGGTGTCCGCCAAGGAGTTCAAGTAGACCGCTATCTTCTCCGGCGCCAAGTCCAAGGCCGCAGCCTTAGTAACCTCTGGGAACTCCGCTATCTTCATTATTAGGTTCTTGTACTTCTCAGCTTTTTCGAAGGAGGCCTTGCTCAAGTCACCCTTCCCCCCTTTCCTCAGTATTCCCACCGCCCTGGCGTGGGTGTACTGCAAGTAAGGAGCTGAGTTCGTGTTGAAGTTCAATACTTCCTCCCACTTGAATGTTATGGGCTTTTCAGCAGAGACGGAGACCAAGGCATACTTCAAGGCTCCGACGGCAACTGCCTCCACGACCCTTTCCACGTCTTGAGCTTCGCTCCTCTCCTTCACCAACTCCTCAACCCTCTTCTTGGCCTCATCTACCAACCAGTCCAAGGTTATCATCCTGCCCCTCCTCCCGCTCATCTTCATCCCCGGTATGGTCACCATTTCGTAGGCATAGTGGATCAAGTTCTCCGCATACCTCTTATAGCCCAAGGCCCAGAGCGCCAACCTAAGCTGTATTTGGGGTAACCTCTGCTCAGAAGCTATCACGTTTATTACCTTCTCAGCCCCCGTCTCCTCGAACTTCTTTATCGTGTACGCTATGTCCCTCGTAGTGTACAAGGTTGTGCCGTCGGAGCGGACCAATATCAAGGGAGGTACTTCCAAGCCCTTGGGTATCTTGAGCCTCTTCCTGACCTCGTCGTTCAAGAATGGAGAGAAGTCTATGGCTAAAGCGCCCTTATGCTCCTTCAGCAAACCCTTCTCCTTGGCTTCCTCTATTATTTTCCTCACCAGCCCGCTCCAGACCAAATCGCTCTCCCAGTCCCATACGTCCACGCTCACCCCAACCCTTCCCATGGTTTCCCTAAAGCCCCTCAAGACGTCCTCCACTACCTTTCTGAAGATCTTCTTGACCTCTTCATCCCCTTCCTCGTACCTCTTCATTAGCTCGGAAATGGCCCTCTCGTGATCCTCTTCCGGCCTTATCTTTTCTTTTAACGCATTCACTATTTCCGGCCACTTCTCCTCCAGTTCATTCAAGACCTCTTGCCACTCCTTCATCTCTTCCTCGTCTCCCTCCTTGATGGCCCTAGCCAGCTCGACCAAGGTATTAGTAACGCTGTAGACCTTGCCGTACCAGTGGTCTGGCTTTTCCTCCTCCGGCGCCCGCTTCCCGAGCTTCATTATTCCATAAACCAATATTGCAACTTGCCTTCCCATGTCGTTTATGTAAAACCTGGACTGGACCTTCCAGCCCGCGTTCCTAAGTATCCTAACTAGAGAATCCCCTAGGAACATGTTCCTAGCGTGGCCTATGTGGAGCGGGTGAACCGGGTTAGCAGAGGTGTGCTCCACAACCCTAACTTTGCCCTCCCCTACGTCCCACTTACCGTATTCCTTCTCTATTGCCTCTCTCAAGGCCCTTTCAGCCAACTTCTTTATATCGAAAAAGAAGTTGAGGTAACCGCCTATAACCTTCTTCTCCTTTATTAGGTAGTGGTTGACCTCTTTTGAGATCTCCTCGGCGAGTTCTTGGGGCTTAACCCTTAACGCCTTAGCGTACCTAAATAGGCCTATGCCCAGGTCTCCGAACTCTTCCGAAGGGGGCTTGACCATTTGCCTAAGTATCTCTTCCTTGCTCACGTTAAGACCTCTCTTCCTCAGCGATTCCGCTATTCCTTCCGCTAGGGCCTCCTTGGCCTCGCTGTAGGCGTACAAGCCCTCACCTAAGCTCGGCACTTCAAAACTATTTTTAGGCCTCGACACACGGCCTAGGGGTTAAGGCGTGTTCTTCTGGTTCGGAATAAGCTATTTCGTCGAGCCTCTGCTAGTAGCAATAATAGCCGGAGGCTTCCTAGCGCTAGCTCCCTTGCTCGGGAAGGTCCCTAAAGGGGAGAAAGGACTTAAGGCCTACATGGCACTGACGCTCATAGCCTACTTCTCCTTGCTTTTCGTGGCCTATGCCTTCCTAGCCTCAACGCTGGGCTTCAGCCTGAGCCTAGTAGGGTTCACGGTTTTCGTATTGGCCTTCGCAATAGGTCAATGGCTCATAGCACCCTGGCTGATAAATTTAATGTACAGGGTAAAGCCAGCCCCGGAGCTTCAGCCGATAGTGGACAAGATAGCTAGGAGGAGCGGCATAAAGCCTCCCAAGGCCATGGTTGCCGAGGTGAACATTCCGAACGCCTTCGCCTACGGCAATTTCATAACCGGGAAGTACGTGGCCGTCACTAGGGGCTTGCTAGAAGCTATGCCGGAGGACGAGCTTGAGGCCGTAATAGGCCACGAGGTCGGCCACCACAAGCACAGGGACGTATGGTTAATCTTGGCCCTCTCCTTGGCTCCCATGTTCATTTACTACTTGGGCAGGGTGCTGATGGACTGGGGCTTCATAAGCGGGACCTTTGGAAGGGACGAAAGAGAGAACAACGGCATGATTATGATGTTAGTAGGCTTGGTCTTGCTGGCAATAGGTATAGTGTTAAACTTCGTGCTCCTTCAGTTCAACCGCTTGAGGGAGTACTACGCAGACTTGCACGGGGCTAAGGTTAAGGGTAAGAAGGAGATGCAGAGGGCCTTGGCCAGGATACACTTGAACATAGAGAGGATAAGGGAACACCCGGCCCTCCAGAAGGAACTACAAGCCTTCGCCAACTCTCCAGCAAAGCTCCTCTTCATCTACGCTTTTGCCGACATGTACTACGACATAGACGAGATAGTTGAGAGGTTGAAGAACGAGAACGTTAATCCGATCTTGGAGATATTCATGAGCCACCCGCCCATACCCAAGAGGCTGAGGTTCTTAGA
>WAOJ01000046.1 GCA_015521275.1 Desulfurococcales archaeon
CCTTCAGTTCCTCTTTCATAGCCATCTTCTTTTCAACTTCTATCATCCTTTGTTCCAGCTCTTTCACATCCGACTTCGATGCCACTTCCCTCTCGATCCTCACCAGCTCTTTCCTAAGCTCCTCAACGTCCTTCTTGCTCGCCAGCTCCTCAATCCTCTTGCTCAGCTTTTCTATGTCCTCTTTGCTCGCAACTTCTTTCAACAAGGTTTCAACTATTGTTTTTGAGAACTTTGGGTCTGCCAAAAGCTTGTAAATTATTGCGTCAATTAGCTTGTCTCCCTTTCCTTCCATTATTTCCTTGGCTATTTGGTCGGAAAGGGACAAAGTGAGACCCCATTAGATGTACTTAAACAAGATATAAGAGGAGGTATGTGGCTCCAGCCAATTCCCTCAAAAGGCGTGAACCGTTGCACGGAGAGGGAGAGCCATGAGGAAGGCCTTGCTCCTATTGGCTTTGGCCTCGCTGTCCTTAGCGATGCCTTGGCACTGCTGCTCTTGCGGAATGAGGGGCTTGTTCCAAAAGGAGAACATTGTTCTGGGGGCTTTGCTCTTCGGAGCAACCGTCTACGGGCTTATGACCTTGAACCCGGCCGTCCTAGCGGCCGCGATGGTAACCGCGATAGCCCTAACGGCCATGAGCTTCGCTTGCGTGAGGTGGGAAATAAAGCTAGGCTTGGCTTTGCTTCTGTTCCTCCTCTTCCTTTACCTCTAAGGGCTTTTTGACCGCTACCGGCTTCCTCGGGAGCTTGGCCAGAGCCCTCAGAACGTCCTCCACGAAGACCGCTCCCACGTACTTGTTCTCCTCGTCCACCACCGGCAGGACTGGAACCCTTAGCACCAAGAACTTCTCGGCCGCCAAGGTGACGGGGTCCTCAGGCTTTAAGTAGGGAACTCCCCTGAGCATTATGGTCTTTACCTTGGCCATCGGAACGCTCATGTGTTCACTCTCTCTGTGAATGAACCACCTGTTGGTCTTCACGAACTCCTTGTAGGTTATTATTCCCTTCACCTTATCTTGCTCCTTCTTATCTACCACTACCATTCCGGGCAAGAACAAGTTTATCATTCTGTGCCAAGCCTTGTTCACCTTCTCGTTCATATCAATCTTGTACTTGTCACCAGTCCTCATCACGTCCTTTACCTTTAAGGCCGGCTCTCCTGGGAGCTTGTGCATCGTAACCCTCAACAAGTCGAAGTAGTCAACCACTCCGACGAGCTTCCCTTCCTCATTTATTACCGGCGCTCCCCTTACCTTCTTGTCGTCCAGCTCCTTCAAGACGAAGTTTAAGTCATCTTCAGGCTTGAAGAGAGGGAACTCGTGCATGAAGTCCAAGACCGTGTAGCGGGAGCGGTGAGAAGTGGGCACTATAAGCTCGAACTGGGTCAGGAAGCCGTCCACCCTCTTGGTTATGGGGTCCCTTAGGACCGGTATTACCTCCTCGTCGGTCCTCCTCACCAAGGGCTTGAGGTTTATGAGGAGTTCGTGCTTGTTGTAAACCGTAACGGCCGGGGCCCTAGCGGCCTCTTGTACTTGTATGGCCTTCCCGAGCTGGAGTTCTTCCGGCACCTCCACGGGCTCAATTACTACCTTCTCCTCCGCCTTAGCTTCAGCAACTTGCTTTGCCCTCTCTACCATCGTGAGGCACCGAGAGCCTAACGGAAGGGAAGATTATAAGGAGAGAGCGAGGGGTTAGAGGAGCTTCAAGGCCTCCTCTACGGGCGTCCCGGGATCTACGGAAATGACCCTCATCCCCAAGGCCTCGGCCCACTGGGAGGCTCCGTGGGCTTGGGCCTCCGGGCCTATTACCACTTGAACTCCCTTCTTCGCTAAGAACTCCGCCAGCAGCCTCCCCCTAGCCCGAGGAGCAGTTACGTAAGGGTTCCTAATCCTTTCAACCTCCTTCCCGTCCTCAAAGATACATATTATCGGCGCCAAGCCGAAGTGGTGAGCTATTTGGCACCTATCCTTTAAGCACTCACAGAGCACGGCCACCTTCAAAGCTCTTTGCCCGCCAGTCAGCCCGTGCTGGGGATAAAATGCTAGTCGCGGTGGGGAGCGAGAACCCCGTTAAGTTGAAGGCTGTTGAAGGAGCCCTTAAGAAGCTGGGCTTGGAAGCTAAGGTTATTGGAAAGGCGGTTCCCAGCGGAGTGAGCGAGATACCGTTTGAGGAGGAAGTGTTTGAAGGAGCTAAGAACAGAGTTGAGGGCCTCGAGAGGCTCTTGAGGGCAGACCTCTACGTAGGCCTAGAGTCGGGAATATTCTTGTATGAGAACAGACTCTTTATGCAGAGCGTTGCCTATGCTAAAGGCTTTGGAAGAAGCTCCTTCGGCCTGAGCCCCGGCTTCGAACTCCCCATAAAGCCTGAGGAGTTCAAAAAGGATAGGAAGGTGTTCTTCGAGTTCATGAGGAGGTTCGGAGAAGACTTGGGAAAGAGGGAAGGGTTGGTAGGGAGGCTCACGAAAGGAATAATTACCAGGAGGGAGTTCTGTGAGCTAGCGGTGATAATGGCACTATCCAAGATTTTCAATGAGGAGTTCCTCGGCTAGGGGGGCTTTTCCATCTCATCCCTCGAGACCCGGGCCATCTCCTCATCGGTAATACTCTTCGCTGGGGAACTTGCCTTCCCTAACCTCCTCCGCGAACTTCTGGACCGCTTCCCTTATCGCCTTGGAGCAGTCGAAGTAAACCTTGGCGAATGGGGGCCTCATCTCGGACAAGCCTAAGATGTCGTGAAGTACTAGGACTTGGCCGGAGCAGTGGGGGCCCGCACCTATACATATGGTAGGGATGTTGACGCTCTCGGTTATCTTCTTCGCAACGTCAGCCTTAACGTACTCTATAACTATTGCGAAGGCTCCGGCATCTTCCAAGGCCTTGGCGTCCTCTAAGAGTTCCTTGGCCTCTTGCTCAGTCTTACCCCTAAGGCGGTAGCCTCCCAGCAAGTGCCTCTTCTGGGGAGTTAAGCCCAAGTGCCCCATTACCGGTATTCCGGCCTTAATTATTGCCCTAACTCTGTCCACAACCTCTTGCCCGCCCTCGAGCTTCACCGCTTCCGCGCCGGCCCTAACCAGCTCCACGGCGTTCCTCACCGCTTCCTCGTTCGAAGCCTCGTAGCTTCCAAATGGCATATCCCCAATTACCATGGCTCTCGGGTTAGCCCTCGCCACTGCTGAGACGTGGTGGAGCATGTCCTTCATGGTAACTTGGTTTGAGGAGGGATAGCCTAAGACCACCATTCCCACGGAGTCTCCCACCAAGATCATGTCCACTCCAGCTTGATCTACAAGCTTGGCAGTTGGGTAATCGTAAGCAGTAACCATTACGAGCCTCTCTCCCCTTTGATATTTCTTCAAAACCTTACGGATGGTTATCTTCTCCACGGCTCAGATCCGTTGCTTTAGGGAGTGGTGTGGACGTAAAAGCTTACTTTATTCTTTCAACTACCACCATGCACTTGTCCCCTTCTCTCTTCGGATAGACCACGAACCTCGTCTTCGCGTGGCCCTTGAACTTTTCGTCCTTTAGAGCCGTAACGTCTAAGCCAAAGCCCTTCATTATACCCACCACTATGCCCACGGAAGGGGCGAACTCCACTATGCTCTTCGGACACGTACTGAGCATGAACTTTATCTTGTTGTCCTCGATCTCGGTGGGTATTAGGCCTATGTCCCCTATCTCGCCTATCTTTGAGGTCTCCTTGTAAAGCTCCACGTGACACTTGTTGTTGAGTTGTACTATGGCCTTTATCGGGTCATCCACCTCGAGCTCAAATCCCATCATCTTAGCCATGGTGGGGACAGCCTCTATTGAAGCCATAGAGACGAGCCTAACTATAATGCCAAACGCCGTTTCGCCGAGCATCTTCTCTAGCTCTTGGGGGAGGGCCTTGAAGGCTATCTTTCTGAAGTAGGTCTGGTAGAAGAACGCCAGCGCCTTGATGACCTCACAGCTCTTCTCACTTTCAGTCATGTGCGGACCCGTTTGGGGGTAAAGTGCAGAGGTATTATTTAATGTGGGATACCGGAAAAGTTTATAATCACTTTGTTGCCCTCGGCCCGGACGGCAACTATTCCCTTATACGGAACGAAGGTCCTCCTTGTGGCAACTGCCCTATAGCCCATTGCCCTTAGGAGTCCCACGAAGAGGCCAGCTAAAGCCCCTTCTTGCGCCTCGTTTGACACGCCGACCTTGGTGTAAATTTCCAATCCCTTGTCCGTCTTCTCAACGTTTAATATTATGTCCCCCAAGGTGTTCTTTATTGCTTCTTCTAAGTTCTTGTTTTTGAGTTCCACGGCGTTCAAGAGCTTGGCCATTGCTGTAGAAGCCAGCTTTGCCGATAGCGCATAGGCCCCTTCGCCAACTAACCTCTCCAGCTCGCTTGGTAAGACGTCGAAAAGCAGTATTTGGGTATAATCGTCAGCAAGGTTGAAAGCGCACATAGTTCTCTCCCATATGTGAATTGTCTCTTTCAAAATATATCTTTACATAGGATGTATAGATCCGTTTATGCTCGTGAAGGATACTTCATCTTTCTCAAGTTCTTATTTAGACCACTTTATTTCGATACCGTCCTTCAGGATCTCAGCTTTTAGGGTCACTTGGGCTCCACTCATCAAATACTTACCAATAGGTGTCAATATGTTGACCTTTCCAAACTTCTCCAAGGTCCCTGCTATGGCCCCTAAAATGAAGGCTACGACACACCTCCTCAAC
>WAOJ01000047.1 GCA_015521275.1 Desulfurococcales archaeon
CCCTAAGGACTCGGACTTCAGCTCCTCAAACTTAACGCTTACGCCCGTGACCTCGCCGACCAGCCTCTCCAAGTCGGTCCTCGCAAGCTCATCGTATCTCTTTACGTTCACAGCTAGCATTACGTAGTGTCTAGTAATGCCCTTCTTCTTACTGAGAGTAACTCTGGTATCGCCACTCTCGTCTAAGAAATACACCTTCATACCAAAAAGTTCGAGAAGAGCGTTATATTATTCTCTTCGCTAGGCTCTTCATGCTCTCGCTGAAGGGTAAGCGGTACGGCATTTCGAAGCCCTCTAGCACTATTGCCTTTGCGGGACACAGCTCTGCACACAAGCCACAAGCGAAGCAGTACTCCGGGTGAGCCACCTTAGGCCTCCCGTTCTCTAGCTCGAATACGTTGACGGGAGCCGGGCAAGCTTGGTAGCAGACGGGGCAGCCCTTACACCAATCCATTATCTTAACGTTTACCATGGCTCACACCTTTATCCTCTTTATGACCTTACCCCTGTTCCTCACTTCTATTAAGAAGCCTCCCAGCTTATTCACGCTGTGAGTCGCACAAGCCATGCACGGGTCGTAGGACCTTATGACGTTGGTTACAGCAGTATACAAGCCGTAGTCTCCCATTTCTTTGACGTCCTTGCCGCTCAAGTAGGCCTTTAGGTCCGCCTCCATGGCTGCAGCGTTCAGTGCGGTTGGCGTTATTATGTTGAACTTGGCTACCTTTACCAGTGTGTTTTCTTGCTTGGCCCTCACGTCGTGGAAGAGCACGCCTCTGGGAGCCTCTACTGCACCGACTCCCCTCTCGTTCTTCATGCCGTTCACGTCTACCAAGTAGTCTCCTTCGAAGAGCTCCGGGCTCTCCAGTATCTCCTTGAGCAGCTCGAGCGTGTGGGCTATCTCAATTATCCTGGCCTCGTGGGCTAGCAACGGGTGCCAGTTGAACCTCCCGTACCTCTCCCTGAACTCTTGTAACAAGGACTGTGCCAAGGGAGTGTCATAGCCGGAAGTTATGTTTACTCTAGACACTGGCCCACTCCTTATATTACCTTCTGGGTACTCCTTCCAAGCGACCGTGACGGGCTTTATATAGCTCCAAGGCACCACGTACTCCTTTATGGCTTCCTCGTACCTCTGCGGGTCAACCTCTTTGACCAAGTTTCCGTTGCTGTCGTATATTACGAAGTTCCCTCCGTAGTAGTCAACCTTATCGCCTTTCACGAACGCTGCGTGGTACTCAGCCCCGTTGGGGTATTGTAGAAGCTTGGGCTCAACCTCCCTTAAGTACTTCTTCGCCTTCTTCTCGAATTTCTCGAACTTTTCTTCAGCCTCCTTCGTTTTTTCTATGAATTCCTTCACTTCTTCTTCGCTGGGAGGCTTAGCTACTCCTCCGGCAACCGCCCTCACCGGGTGTATGTCTCTACCTCCGAAGAGCTTTACTGCTTCATGACCATAAGAGGTGAGTTCAGTTCCAAGCTTTACGAGCTCGTGGTCCTTCCTCATAAGCTTCATCATGCTCTTGTTCTTCTCGTCAAGCAATACGTCCGGTAGACCCATCATAACCAAGTGGAGGGCATGATTGTTCAGTATTATGCCATAAACTACGCCCCTCCTTATTAGCTCAGCCCTCTTGGGCACTTCAGCTCCATACACCACGTCTATGGCTTTAGCGGAGGCTATGTGGTGAGAGGCAGAACACAGCCCACATATCCTAGGGGTTATCTTTGGTAGCTCGTCTACTGGGAAGCCCTCACAGAACTTCTCGAAGTACCTAGAGTCTATCCCTTGAACCTTAACGTCGGTTACCTTTCCTTGATCGTCAACATCTACGAGTACCTTCATGTGGCCTTCAATGAGCGTCATATCAAGTATTATCCTTTTCTCTTGTTTGCTCACTTCTTCCTTCTGTAACGTCAAGGTTTCTTTCCCCATTGCGTCGCTAGCGCTAAGCGTTCTATTAAATGCTCCCGTTAAACGTTCTGACCAAGCTATCATTGTTAAACGTTTGCTCCAGCTGTCCATACCCTTAAAGGTTCAGCAAATTTAATGGTAACCTATATATGTAGGTATGTACACACGCCAACTCTGGAGTACAGAGCCTTGAACAAAGAGGTAGAACTCTTCATAGAGGACATAAAGAGAATAGTAAGCCCGGTGCCAGAGAGGAGGGCTCTAGAGCTGTTCAGTACCTTCATAGCAGCCACCACCAAGGCATTAGAAGACGTGGTGAGCGAAGACGTCGTGAGCGGTGTACTAACTTCAATAGCAAGGATTATGGCAAAGGAAGTGTGGCCAACTTTGGGTGAGCCCAAGGGTTTGAACGAATTATTAAAAACAATAATGGAGAAATTCCCGGCCAAGTTCGAGAAGTACGTAACTGACGATAGCCTAGTGGTGAGGGTATGTCCAATAAGGGACATAGTGGAGAGGGAGAACCTAAAGCTGGGCGGAATGTTATGTACCTTTACCAGAGGCTTCTTCTGGTACATGTTGCAAAAGGCAGTAGACCCCAGAGCTAAGATAGTAAGGATGGCTCCCGGCTACTATGGATGCTTGTGTACCTTTAAGAACGTAAAAGTGAATGATATTCCGGAGTACACCTACAGCTACGATGAGTACTTGGAAAAGGTTGAAACTTACATGAGGGTCTTGCTAAGGGGGCTGCTCTCCACCTTCCAGAGGCTCTTGGGAGACGTAGCCAAGGGTTACTTGGTGAATGCCGGGCGCTTCGCCGGCTACGCCCACGGCTCCATCTTCCCCTTAGTAGAGGATCCTAGCTTGGCTGTCAAGATGGCGAACGCATATCTAACCTTGTGGGAAGGAGAAGTGAAGCTTGGCGAGGGCGCTTGGATCTTGGAGGAGAAGAAGTACGAAATACCTTATACTAAAGACGAGATGTTTTGTAGCCTCTTTTACGGCTACATTTCCGGGCTGCTCTCCGCAGCCCTAGGTAAGGATGTTCAGTTCGATGATTATGGATGTAGCGAGAAGAAGGTGATAAAGGTTGGGTAAGAAGTTAACTTTGGCGTTCTTGCCCTTAGCGGGCTGTGGAGGTTGTGAGTACGCTACGTTCCAAGCGTTTACAGAGTACCCAGAGCTGTACGACATGTTCGAGATAGTCTACTGGCCCATGGTAGTGGAGAGGACAGAGTTCCCGGAGAGCGTTGACATAGCCATATACGAGGGAGTGATAAACACCAAGGGCCATCTGAAGGCAGCCTTGGAGATGAGGGAAAGGGCAAAGACTGTCATATCCTTGGGGATGTGCTCCAGCTTCTCCGGTGTTCCTGGACTGGCTAGCTACTTCAGGATAGAGGAAATATTGAAGGACTTGTATAAAGGAGTGGAGTTCGAGGACGAGTGGCTGAAGCCACTGTCAGCTCCAATATCCGTCCCAGAAATAGTTCCGGTAGATTATATCATAAGCCACTGCCCACCGATACCGGCCCACATACACTACACCTTGAAGGCCATATACAACGGAGAAGAGCCAAAGATAGCTGAGAGGACAGTATGCTCGGAGTGCCCGCTCAAGATGAAGACCAAGCTCCCGGAGGAGTGGAGGGA
>WAOJ01000048.1 GCA_015521275.1 Desulfurococcales archaeon
ACGATAGGAAGTGCAAGGTTCTTTGGATGTGATAAAACGTTAGGGTTTATTCTTTGAACGGAAATGAACCTTCTGGAATTGAGGTAATGTTGAATGGTGTAAAAGATCAAAAGAGAAACGTCGTTCTCTTTCTTTTGTGTTCAACGTTGACAATTTGTTAGCGAACATTGGTGAGCTTTGCCTTTAACTCGAACCGACCGCCCGGTTAATGGGGAGTAAAGGTGAAGGAAGCAAAGCCCCTTCTCATAGCTCTGGTAGGAGTAGCGCTGCTAATACCAGTAGCCTTGGCATGGTATGGAGGTCCCGGACCAGCGCCTTGGTGCCCCGGCCACTACTGGCATCACGGACCTTGGTGGACACAAACTTATCCTCCGACAACTCAGCCAGCGACTCAAACGGTGCCTCAAGGAAACCAAACAGTTGAGACCGTAACGCCAGAACAAACGACGACCACCACCTCCGCCTACGCCATAGGCGGCCCCTTCTGTTCACAGTGTCACGCCCAGCCTCCGGTGGTCAACGCCTTCTGGCAAACCGGTAGGTACGTAACGGTGAGCGGGACCGTCGTAAAGAGCGCTCCCGGAATAGCCGTTATAACTACCGTAAACAACGGCACCGTGCAAGTATACCACATAAGGTTCCCGTTCTACTGCCAGCCGCCCAAGCCCGGGACCCAGATAACGGTTCACGGCTGGGAGGGGAGCGAGGCGAGGCTAGGGAACTTGTACTGGCACATGATAAGTACTCAGGGGGTGTGCCCCACCTCATAAAAATTTTACTGGACCTCCTTCATCCTCTTGGCCATCTTTATTGCTGCTTCGACCGCCCTCTTGGCGTACTCCTCTATCCTCTCGGCCGCTTGCTCCCTAGTGGCTCCGGGACCTATTATGCCCAGGGTCACAGGCTTCATGTACTCCAAGCTCAAGTCCAAGAGCTTCCTAGCCGCTTGGTGAGCGACCACTTGGTCGTGGTCCGTCTCTCCCTTTATAACGGCTCCAATGACCGCTACTGCGTCTACCCCCTTCTCCAAGAGCATCTTAGCTCCCAATGGGGTCTCGAAGGTTCCTGGCACCCACACCGTTACTACCTCGGCCCCCAAGAACTGGGCATGCTCCTTGGCTTTCTCGTACATAAGCCTAGTTATGTCGTAGTTGAACTCAGCCACGACCAAACCCAACTTCAAGGCTTTTCCCTCACACCGAAGGGGAAGAGCAATAAAACGCTATCTTCCTTCAAGCAGGGAAGTGCATGCTAGAAGAGATAAGCAAGGAGCTGGGCTTCGAGGTGGAGCTGATAGAGGAGGGAAAAGCAAAGCTAGTAGTCCCAAAGATGAGCAACTACCTAAGGCCCGACGGCGTCTATGAGCCGGCCCATGCTCCGGTCTTCTACAACCCTAAGGCCAAGTTCAACAGAGACGTAGCTGTTGCCTTCGGGAAGGCTTTGAGGGAAGAGCTGGGGAGGCTTGAGGTCCTAGAGCCTCTAGCCGGAAGCGGGGTTAGGAGCGTTAGGTATGCTAAGGAGGCCGATGCCGATAAGGTCTTGGCCGTAGACGTGGATCCCTTAGCCGTAAAGTTGATAGAAATAAACGCGAGGATAAATGAGGTCGAGGACAAGGTTAAGGCTTTGAATGCGGACGCTAACGCCGTGCTCCACAATAGACAGCTGAGGGAAGGCTACTACGACTTGGTGGACGTAGATCCCTTTGGATCTCCAATGCCCTTCGCCGACGGAGCCATAAGGTCCACCAGGAGGAGGGGCTTGGTCGCTCTAACGGCTACGGACACCGCTCCCCTAACCGGGGCCAGGCCCCAAGCCGCTTTGAGAAAGTACGGAGCTAAGGTGCTGAGAACTCCCTTTTCCAAGGAAATAGCGATAAGGACTTTGATAGGAGCGGTGGTGAGGGTAGCGGCAGTTAGAGAGGTAGCGCTAAAGCCTGAAATAGCCTTCTTCAAGGACTATTACGTAAGGGTCGAGTTGAGGCTGGACAGGGGAGCGAAGAGGGTCGACGAGACCCTCTCAAACTTGGGCTACATATTCTACGACGATAAAAGCTATGAAGTGGTGGTCTCCAGAGGCTATCCCTTACCAGAGGATATACCAAGGGGGATGAGGGCTTTGGGGCCTCTGTGGCTCGGCCCCTTGAGCGGTCCTCTAGCAAAGAAAGTCGAGGGAGGGGTTAAGCCGTTCGTAGAAAAGATAATAAAGGAGGACGAAGTGGGTGTGCCCTTCTCATACAAGATAGAGAAGGTAGCCTCCATATTGCACACGAACATGCCAAGCCCGAGGCTGGTGTTGTTAAGGCTTAGGGAGCTGGGCTACAAGGCGGTCATAACGCACTACGACAACACGGCAATAAAGACCAACGCCCCGAAGGAGGAGGTGTTTAAAGTGGTGAAGGAGCTCAGCCC
The DNA here is from genome assembly GCA_015521275.1 of Desulfurococcales archaeon. Classification (GTDB taxonomy): domain Archaea; phylum Thermoproteota; class Thermoprotei_A; order Sulfolobales; family Ignicoccaceae; genus Ignicoccus. Next base: position 2,409 of record WAOJ01000048.1, read on the forward strand.
TTAGAGATGGGTGTGAACTTTGATAGAGGTTAAGGTTACAACCCAAGACTTGAGGAAAGCTGTAGACGCTCTGGAGGACTTCTTGGAAGGGAACTTGATATGCGTGGTGGGCCCCTCCTCTTCGGGCAAGAGCCTCTTCTCAAAACTCTTGGCTGAAAAGCTCGGAGGAACGGTATTGAGCACGGACGACTTCTACCTCTCGGAGGCTTGGAGGCTGGCCTCAGTCCTCTCAACCTTCGACCACCCATCTCTCATAGACTGGGACTTGTTGGTGAAGACGTTGGAAGATGCCTTGGAAGGGAAGGAAGTGGAAGTACCAATATATGACATGAGGATATCCTCGAGGGTCGGTTATAGGAGGCTTAAGCCAAAGCCCCCTATAATCCTAGAGGGCATATTTGCCTCTTATGGGCCCTTGAACGGTCTCTGCGAGCAGAGGGTTTCGGTCAACAGCCCCATTCACTTGCTAATGGCTAGGAGAGTCCTCAGGGACCCGCAGAGGGCCTTAGAGGCCCCGTCGAAGATATTGGACAGAGTTGTTAGGACCGTTTTGCCCTTCTCCAAGACCTTCGTAGAGCCCCAAATGAAGGTAGCAGAGTTCGCGGTGGAGAACGTATGGAGGCCCGAACTCCCATACCCTCTAGAAACTTGTAAAGAGGGAGGGGCTGAGGAAGGTAAGGACGAGAGGAGGGTCTTCGTGGCTTCTTACGGAAACGATAGGGTTTACGTTATAGAGAACATAACGGATAGCTTGGTAGAGCATTACGTATTGGTATCTTGGGGAGGCAAGTACGTGGGAGCGAGGGTGCTACCGGACACCGCTTACTTCGCCTTAACCGCCTTAATAGAGCACGGGTTCGAGGTAAAGGGCTACTACCAAAAGGGAAGGTGGGAGAAGGGTTTCAAGGGGAAGACGATGGAGGAGGTCTCTTGGAAGGCCTTGGGCGAGGAGGAGTGCTGTAAGCTTTGTGTGCCTAAATGGGCTTCCTCGAGCCCTTAGGCGCTTATACTGGGCACCTTCATGTGTTCCATAACCTTTTCCACTGCATCCTCAACGTTCAGGGCCCTTATCCTCTCCGTTGGATGGAACTTGGCGCTGTCCGGGTCCTTCAAGCCGTGGCCCGTTACCACTATTACTACCTCTTCGTCCCCGTTGAAGTAGCCTTGGGATGCGAGCTTTATCAAGCCCGCCAAGCTAGCTGCTCCAGCGGGTTCAGCCGCTACTCCCTCTTCCCTCGCCAACATCCTCTGCGCCCTTATTATTTCGGAATCAGAAACGCTCTCGAACGTTCCCCTCGACTCCTCCACGGCCTTCCAAGCCTTCAACCAATTCACGGGTTTACCTATCCTTATGGCTGTAGCTATGGTCTCCGGGTTGTCCGTGAAGAGGGGTACCTTCAAGCCGCTCTTGTATGCGGAAGCTATTGGAGAGGCTCCTTCAGCCTGTATGCCTATCATTTTTGGGAGACCTTGGGAGTAACCAAAAGCCTTCAGCTCCTTAAAGCCCTTCCAAATAGCGGAAATGTTTCCGGCGTTGCCCACCGGAACTATTACGTAGTCCGGCACCCCTATGTCCTCGAACACTTCGAAGGCCAAGGTCTTTTGTCCCTCAAGCCTCCAAGGGTTGAAAGAGTTGAGAGGGTAGAACTGCTCCAACTTAGCTAGCCTCTTAACCGCTTCCAAGGCTGCGTCGAAGTTGTCCTCTATTTCAACTACCACAGCCCCGTGTAAGATGCTCTGAGCGAGCTTCCCTAAGGCAACCTTTCCCTTAGGCAGTATCAAGAACGTCTTCAAGCCCGCTTTGGCGGAGTACGCGGCGGCTGAGGCGGCAGTATTTCCGGTAGAGGCCGCTACCACCGCCCTAGCTCCAACCTCTTTCGCTATGGTTACGGCCAAGCTCATGCCTCTGTCCTTAAAGGAGCCCGTTGGGTTGGCTCCCTCGAACTTCGCGTAGAGCCTCCTAACGCCTATGATCTTTTCCAGCTTCTCCAACCTTATGAGGGGGGTGTTCCCCTCACCCATGGTAACGGGCTTCTCACTCTTGAATGGTAGGAGTTCTTTAAACCTCCATATGCCGTACATCCTAGATCTCTTTCGATACTCCTCGAAGGGAGGGAGTTCGTCCGGCTCAAAGACCACTTCGAGCACTTGGCCACACTTGGGACACATGAAGGTCTTGTAGCTAACGTCGTACTCGGCGCCGCAGTTGACGCAGCGCAACTTAACTCGCACGCAGAGTCCCACCCGTCAACCCACCGGCGCCTTATATTAGCACGCCTTGACCGTCTCTAGGGCCTCGGGACCCGTTCCTACGTAGCATATGGGAACGCCCACTTCCTTCTCCAAGTCGCTCAGCCAGACCTTTGCTTCAGTTGGCAAGTCGCTCCACCTGGTAACGCCTTTGGCCTTTGGGAAGAGGACGTCAACCTTAGTTACCGCTAGCTTTGTGGCGCCGTTTACCCTTATGGCTCTCCTCAGCAAGTCCAAGTTCTCCTCTAAGGGAGCTGCCCTCCTGAGCCTCCCAGTAACCGTTCCGTACTCCACCAAGCCCCTCTCCTTCGCTTCCTCCTCGCTCAACTCCCCCTTCAAGGGCCCGGCCCCCACCCTGGTCACGAAAGCCTTGGTAACCAAGATAACGTCCTCGACGTCGAAGGGGCTCAAGCCCACTTCGCTCAGCAAGGCAGAAGCGGTCACGTCCCTAGAGGTTACGTAGGGATAAGTTCCGTGGAACAAGCTCAAGCCGAAGCCTTGAGTTCCCTCTACGTGAACCACCTTGTAGCTGTCAACGGCCTCGTGAACCAAGCTTGTAACGTCTGCGACCGTGGCGAACCTCTCTATCTCGTCCTTATAGTCTCTAGCGAGCTTTAACCTCCTCATTACCCTATCTACCATTGCCATTCCTACTCCAGTTAAGGTCGAGCCTATCTTCTTTGCCAAGTGCTGATCTTGCCTCTCCCTCTCCACGTGCTCCTCCGTTATTATCCCAGTCCTCTCGTCCACGAGCACTTGTTCCTTGCTCAAGCCCAGAGTTTGAACTTCCCTCTTCAAGACCTCTATGGAGATTAGAGCTCCGGGGGCGGTGGCCCCCTTGCCTTCCCTAAAGGTCACCAACCCAGAGGGCAGGGCCCTGAGCTTGTACTCCTTGCCCATGTGCACTACGGTATGACCAGCGTTTATTGCTCCAGTTCTAACCAAGTAGAAGGGCTTCTCATCGAAGGCTGAAAAGGCTGCTATTTTGCCCTTACCTTCGTCTCCGAAGAGGGCCCCCACGAAGAGCCTCACTGGCATAACTTCTTCCCGTCGGGACATCACTTGGGGATTAAATCCAATACCGCCTCCTCGTTTCCAACGGTTATTTTGAACCTATTTTCATCAACTTCGAACTTGGCCTTCCCTTCGAGCTTGTTCACCTTCCCGTCCTCACTGTATATCTTTATTATGTCCTTCCCGTTGACCTCGTAGCCGAGAGCGAAGGAGTCCCTCCCGCCGACCGCTACCTTCAGCCTTCCCTTCCCTATCCTCTCCTTATCTATAACCTCTACCATTGAGAAGTTACCGTAGACCAGCTCTGGAAGGTCCACGTACCAGACGTAGAGGACCCTTTCAACCAAAGCATAACCATAAACCTTCCCTATCTTTGAGTTGGGCAAGGCCAAGGTCCCGAGCTCGTCAAAGCTCGCAGCAGAGGAAGCTAGGAAAGATGTCTTCCCCAACCTCGCCAAGGTCATGAGTATTTGTAAGTCTCCCGCATGTGTGTCCAAGAGGTAAACCCTTGAGTCCAGCAAGCCTATTGGAACCCTTTGGCCCGCGTCCAAGGGCTGGCCCCTCTCCAAGCCCTCCGGGATCTCTGGAACCGTGAACCCGGAGATGTAAGATCCATTTATCTCAACTACCTTGTATATCAGCTTGAAGTCCTCTATCTCGTTGAACTCCGAGGAGAGAAGAGTTCTCAAAAGGTCTTCCCTACGCAGTAGGGAGGGTGTTGGCTAAATGCGCAAGCTCGCCTTTGTTTCTTTGCTTCTAATAGCCCTCCTAATTCCAGCCATCTATTTCAGCTTCAACAAGCCCAAGGAAGTAATAGTGTTCTGCGCCGGGAGCCTATACGCTCCATTGCAAAGGGTCGCCAACGCCTTCGAAAAGGAATACGGAATAAGCGTTAGGATAGAGCCGAGTGGAAGCGTTCTTGCGGTCAGAAAGGTGACGGACTTGGGCAAGAGGGCTGACGTGGTGGCTGTCGCGGATTACAGCTTGATAAGGAAATACATGTTCCCTAAGTATGCCAAGTGGGTCCTCCTGTTTGCGTCTAATAAACTTGTATTGGCTTACACAGACCATTCAAAGATGAAGGAACTGATACAGAAGGACTGGCTCAAGGTAATTGAGGCTAAGGGCATTAGAGTTGGTATATCTAACCCAAACCTAGACCCTTGTGGCTATAGGTCGGTCGGAGCCCTAGCCTTAAAGGCGTACTTGGACGGGAAGCCCAAAGAGTTCTTTTTCGCGAAGTACGTGAAGGGTATAAGTGCTGAGTTTAATGACAACGTAACCGTTTACGTCAAGCCTTCATTAGAGCCCAACACAAATAAGGTCATAATAAGGGATAAGTCAGTAGACTTGATAACTCTTCTGGAAACAGGGGAAATAGATTACGCCTTCGAGTACTTGAGCGTTGCTAAGCAGCACAACCTCAAGTACGTCGTTTTGCCCGATGAGATAAACTTGGGTAACCCCAAGTATAAGGATTTGTACTCGAAGGTAACGGTTGTAATAAATTATGGTACACAAGCACAGAGGAGCATAAGGCTCAAACCAATAATATATGGGCTCACCATACCCACAAACGCTCCCCACCCTAAGCTGGCAAAGCTCTTCGTCGAGTTCTTGCTCAAGGTCGGACCCAAAGTGTTCAATGAAATGGGGATGCCGTTCTTGAAAGAACCAAAGGTGATAAGATGGACGCAATAATCCTTCAAGCCTTAGCCTCATTAATAGTGATATTCCTCACCTATCCTTTGCTCGTTTCCCTAGCTTTGGTTAAGCCCCAAGATCTCAAGTTCTTAATTGAGGAACCCTATTCCTCTCAAGCCCTTTCAGCTATATTCGTTACCATTTCGGCTTCAACCATCTCAACGATCCTTTTACTAGTCCTCGGCGTGCCCTTGGCTTACGTCTTAGCCCGTTACAGCTTTAGGGGAAAGAGGGCCCTTGCCGCAATAACCTCCTTACCCTTGGTGTTGCCCCACACGGTAGCTGGAGTGCTCCTATTGGCTTCCTTTAAGAGCTTGACCGACACGTTCTTAGCAGTAATAATAACTATGGCCTTCGTCTCTGCTCCCCTTCTCATTAACCCGTTGAAGGAGGCATTCGAGAAGGTTGAGGAAGAAGAGCTTGTAGCCAGGAGCTTGGGGGCCTCTAGGTTAAAGGCCTTGCTAACGGTAACCGTTCCCTCAGTTTGGAAGGAGCTCTTAGCTTCCTCAATACTGTCTTGGGCCAGGGCGGTGAGCGAGGTAGGGGCGCTCTTGGTCTTCGCTTATTACCCTAAGACCGCCGGAGTGTTGGTCTTAGAGTGGCTCAAGCTCTACGGCTTGAGGGCAGCTTTAGTTCTGTCCTTACCTTTACTGGCGATTTCCTTCTTGATCATTTGGGCATTAGAGGTGCTGAAGGATGCTTGAGATAAGGGACTTGTACTTGAGCTTGGAAGGCTTTACCTTAAGCGTGGAGAGGCTTGAGGTTGAAAGAGGGAAGAGGGTAGTCGTCTTAGGACCCAGCGGAGTCGGGAAGAGCCTTCTAATAAAGACCATAGTTGGAGCCTTGAAGCCCGAAAGAGGGAAAATAATTATAGATGGTAAAGACGTAACGAAGCTTCCTCCGGAAAAGAGGGAAATAGGGTATGTTCCCCAAAACTATGCAATATTCAAGCACATGACCGTCTTTGAAAACATAGCTTATGGCTTAAAAGTGAGAAAGGTGAAGGACCTCTCAAAGGTTTATGAAATTTCAGAAATGTTAGGGATAAAGCATTTGTTGAACAGAAAGGCTAAGAGTTTGAGCGGAGGGGAGGCTCAAAGGGTGGCCTTGGCTAGGGCATTGGTAATAGAGCCAAAGGTGTTGCTATTGGACGAGCCATTGAGCAACTTGGATCCGGAAACTAAGCTCAAGGCCATAGAACTCATAAAAGGGATAAGGTCGACTAGCTTGATAGTCACTCACGACATCTTCGAAGCCTTGGAGTTAGGGGATAAGATAGCCTACATGAAGGCTGGTAAGCTCTTGGGAACCTTCGAAAAGGAAGAGTTCTTGAAGAGTCCCTACGCCAAGCCTTACCTTGAACCTTTGAGGAGGCTCACTTGAACCTCTTTATACCGGCTATGCCGAAGGTCTTCTTGAACCACTCCGCCTCCGGGATCCCCTCTATCACGACCACTTGGGTGCCGTAGTTCTTAGCTAGCTCCGAAAGCTCTTCGAAGTGTGGGTGATCCTCCGGTATAAGGAGGGTCTTTAACATGCCCATCTGTAAGGCCTCTATGGTTTCGGCATCTCCATACACTATGTAGCCATCATCCTTTACCAAGTGCCTCTTGAACTCCTCCAAGGCCTTGGTCGCTTCGGCATACTTCTGACCCTTTATGTCGTCGGCTGCCATTTGGACCATCTCGTGCAAGCCGTGCTCGTCAACGTCCGCAACGTCATACAAGCCAATGACCTTCTGCTTTAGCCTGTAGTCGAGACCTCCGGCCTCCAAGAAGTCTTGCTTTGAGAAGGCTGGACCCCCTATCAGTACTCCTTTGAGCCTCTTGTTCTCCAGATACGGCAACAGGAGCTGGGAAGCCTTCTCTCCGGCGTGCTTGTAAAACGCCTCTGCCGCTTGCTCTATTAGCCTGTCAAACCTCCTCTGTGACTGGCCTCCCCTGTGGTGCTTGCCCGGTATGAAGCCAGTAGCCTCTCCCAAGACCTCTATCCTAGAGCCCTTTAATGCTCCTATCACCACTTTGCCCCTCTCAACCAATATCAAACCGTAAACCTCCGGCTCCTCGACCATCTCTCTTAAGAACTCGGTGTGGAAGTGCTTGTCCGTTCGGTAGAAGAACACCGGGACCTTGTCCGGAGGGGAGAAGGTGAAGCACTCGAGCTTCTCCGTCTTGGGGTTGACGCCACAGAATATTACCAAGCCGTTTGGCGGGACCTTGTCGAACATCTTGAGCCTTTCCATTGCTGCCGTTAAGGCTGTCTTGACCGCTTCCCTGGTCTTCTTGAGCTTCACGTTATCCGCCACAGACAACTCCTTCCTCAACAGCTCCATTACGTCCCCTATCGGCCTGCCCGGAGGTATGTACAAGCTCAACAGCGTGGTCGCCGGGGCGCTCCACTGCTCCAGCTCCTTCAGCAGCTTCTTCAGCTCTGTTCTAGAAATTTGTACCTTTTGCTGTTTGCTCATTGCTTTATCACCCCTCCGGGTTAGAGCCATTAAGCTACACTTTAATTTGGGACCCCTAACCGGACGTCGGAAGGAACATTGGAGAAGACCGTGCCCTTCATCCCGACGCCGATAAAGGTAATAGAGGCGGCCTTGGACTTGGCCAAGGTAGGTCCCGGGGACTTGGTCTATGACTTAGGGAGCGGGGACGGAAGAGTGGTGGTCTTAGCAGCGAAGCTCAGGGGAGCGAGGGCAATAGGCGTCGAAATAGACCCTGCCTTGGTCATACTTTCCGAAATGAAGGTTAAGGAGGAGGGTTTAGAAGACAAGGTAAAGATATTGCAGAAGGACTTCAGGAAGGTGGACGTGAGCGAGGCAACCGTACTTTACCTTTACATCTATTACGACGTAATAAAGAATTATCTCATGGACAAGCTCTATCAGCTTAAGCCGGGGGCAAGGGTGGTAACTTTGGAGATACCCGTTCCCGGGTGGATGCCAGTGGCCAAGAGGGGAGTCCAAGACGAAAACGGAGTCGTGAGGACCCTTTACCTCTACATTAAGGGAATATCAGAGCCGGAGGCTTGGGTAAATGACATAGCCGATGAGGAGTGGATGAAGGAGTTTAGGAGGAGACTTTGGGGCATTTCGAGCCCTAACTCTTAGCCCTTATTATCACACCGCTTTCGAG
>WAOJ01000049.1 GCA_015521275.1 Desulfurococcales archaeon
GTAAAGTACTCTCTCGAGCATCCCAAGGAGGCTTTGCAAAGCCTCCTTGGGATGCTCGAGAGAGTACTTTACTGCATTGTACCAAATCTCTGCCCAGTCCTTGGATATCTCTTTCTTTGCTACGTCTAACCCTAAAGGCAAGGGTAAGCCCGTCTCCTCGTACCACAGTTCCCCAAAGTCCATTAGCTTTACCAAGCCCATCCTCTTGTACGTGAGTTGGCCCTCATGTATTAGGACTCCGGCGTCCACGGAACCTCTCTTCACAGCCTCCGGTATTTCATCAAACCTCATCTCGACGTACTCCACATCCTTAGGTAAGTAAATCTTGGCCAAGAGGGCTGCTGTGGTCCACTTGCCTGGTATGGCCACCTTACGACCGCTCAAGTCTATCGCTTCCCTAGCCACGACTATGGGACCGTAGCCCTTTCCCATACTCGCCCCGGAGGAGAGCACGTCGTAGAAGTCGCTAACGTAAGCGTAAGCGTGAGCAGATATAGCAGTTACGTCTATACTCTTTTTAAAGGCCATCTTGTTCAAGGTCTCAATGTCTTCCACAACCTCCTCTACTTCATATCCTTTCAAGTCTATTTTCTTATACTTTATAGGATAAAACATGAAGGCGTCGTCGGGATCCGGGCTATGGCCGACCTTTACCTTCAAGCTTTCTCCCCCTCTCCATCCTCTCTTTAACGCTTTTCCACTTCTCCCTAGGATGGTCGCACTCCAGCTCCCTCTCTTGGACGTAGCTCTTCTCAAGCTTGGAGGCCATGTAAGCCTTGTGTAGCTCCCAACCCAAATACAAAGCATGAGAGGGTTCCTTGACCCATCCCTCCATTACCAAGCTCTTTCCTATTAAATAGGGGTGGCCCTCGTAAGTTACCACTTCCTTCCCCCTCTTACACTTGGCATAGACTTTGTCCCCCTCAACCCATATCCTGACGACGCTGGGCTCAAGCTTAGGCTTATAATCCTTGGCCTTGCGCAAGTTCTCCTTCTCTAACTTCTCCCTCCTCAACCTCTTCTCCTTGAGGACGAGCAAGTTTAGTCCAAGGTCCTTGGGAAGGGTTGACTTCACCTTTGCGACAGTTAACATACTCAAAGCTATCTTGGCCTCGTACCAGTTACCCTTACACTTGTTGCTGTGCTCGGTAACCATGACCAAGTTAGCACCCGCTTCAAAGGCCATAGCCAAGAGTGCAAACGTAACCCCGTGACTGTCAGCGTCAACTAGCTCTACGAAGTTGCTCAAGCCCACCATTGTAGGTCTCCCAAGCTTCTTCATTTCTCTCAAGGCCATTAGGCTGTCTAAAGTGTAAGGGAAAGGTGATAGGATGGGGTCGAGTATGAGCTTATCGAAGCCCAGTTTTTTAGCCTCTTCCAAGTTGTCCCTTATCGATCTCACCTTCTCTTCGTAATTCAGTGGCCAATAGTTGGCCTTACTGTCACCCGGAACCAGAACGAAGACCTTATCTTTAATTGGGACGAGCTTCTCCATCTTTCCCTTGTCAAGTGAAAGTATTAGGTCGGCTTCCTTGGCCGCCAAGTGCTCTGAAGGGAACATGCTGTCGAAGCCTATTGTGTCGAAATACTTCTCTGCGAGCTTCAAGAGCCCGGGAACTTTTGAGGGGTTGGGAGAGGTTGAGGTAGAGCCTATTATTACCATATCTGCCACTTCGGAAGCCCTTGACAGCTGAGCCTCCAAGTCCTCGTTGTCCAACACCTCTGCAGCTAGGAAGGAGGGAGGAGGGTTCAGGGGTATCTTTAAGGAGCCCACCTCTAGGACGGGCTCGTAGCTCAAATTATTTAAGACACTTACGAACTCGTCCAGCTTAAACTCTTCCAAGACCTCGTCTATTGGCCTCGATGGTGACAATAAATCCTTAACCTTGTCGAAATTCTTCATCATTATATAAAAGTCATTTATTGTCTTAGTGCCCTTAACAACCTTCGTATCGAACTCCTCGCTCAAAGGACTCAAGTCTCCCGGTATCATTCCCGAAACTATTACGTAATCGAACTCGTTCAGCTGTTTATCCCTCTTTTGGGACTCGAGGAGTAGGAGCCTCTTCAAGGATTCCGGGGTGAGCAACGCTACTACGTCCACGGGTAAGCCCCAGACCTCGACCTCGTAGCCCTCGGGAATCTCCAAGTTCTTCTTTATTGCTTCCTCGAGTCTCCTGCTAGTTACGATTAAAATCTTAGCACTTGAACCTCTCATGGTCCTTCACGTCCCTATACACTACACAGCCCGGGTATATCCAGCTCCCAGCGCCGACCCTCACTCCAGGCATGAGGCTTGCATTAACCCCTATCCTAGCACCACCACCGATTATGGCTCCCAGCTTCCTGAGACCAGTGTCGTATGTCTCACCCTTAAGCTTCACTTTAATCGTTTTCTCGTCAAACCTCAAGTTAGCCGTCACGGAGCCCGCTCCCATATTAACGTCCTCAGCTATAACGCTGTCTCCTACATAATTCAAGTGAGGTATTTTACTACCTTCCATAATGTATGAGTTCTTCACTTGAACGAAGGAACCTACCTTAACGCCCTCTAAGAATGCCGAGTAGGGCCTTACGTGGGCGAATGGGCCGACCTCAACGCCTTTGTCGAAATACGCCGGACCTTCAATGTATACCTCCCCCTTTACCTTGGGCAACTCGCCGTAGATCTTTCCGGGCCCCCAAGGGTTCTCGAAACCCTCCCTAACTTCGAACTCCGCCCTCACCACGTCGAAGATGTCCCAAGGCCTGCCCACGTCCTTCCAGAAGCCTTTAACGGTAACCGGGAGGGGCTCTTGCTCGGGTATTAGGTCAGTCAGCTCCAACTCGCCCCTGGGGCTGGGCTTGAGGTACTTAAGTCCCTCCTCCAATTCCCTCCTCTTAAGGATGGCCACTCCTGCAAAGATCTTTCCCTTACCCTTCATACCCTTTTCAACTATCCCCTTCACCTTCCCGTTCTCTTCTATGATCGCACCGAACTGGCTGACGTCTTCCACTTCCTTGACTAATATGGAGGGGACCTTCTTCAATAATTCTTCCAAGTTTTCCTTGGGGTATTGTAAGTAGATGTCGGTGTAGGCTATTAGAAGTAAGTCACCCTTCGCTTTTTCAAGGCCATACTTGACTGCTGCCGCCGTGCCAGAGCCAGAGCGCTGGTAAGCGACCTTGGCTCCCATCTCCTCGGACTTCTGAGCTACTCTGTCGTCGGATGCCACAACTATTACCTCGTCAACCAAGTTGGTAACGTCCTCTACCCACCTCTCCAAGAGGCTCTTCCCCAAGACCACGGGGAGGAGCGGCTTGGGCCTAGTACTACTCAAAGGCCACATTCGCTCCCCTTTCCCAGCTGCTAGGAGGATTGCCGAAATCATGCTGCATCCAAGCTTGAGGAGGGACGTGGGCGTAAAGAGCGCTATCGGCCAACTCGGCTCCGCTCACCGTGTCGCCCACTGGCGGTCTCCTCACCTCCTCCTCTTACGCCCTTCTACCTCCCTTGCCCACACCTCCACTCCTATTAACTTTTTCATAACCTCGCTCAAGAACCTCACGTAGCTCCCCCTCTGCCCCACGAAGGCTCCGAACTCGTCCTTCACGCTAACCATTAGCGAGGGGCCGGCGAAGTCCACGTCGACTATGTGCTTGTGCATCCAAGGCACGGGATGTATTGCCGCTATGAGGTTACTCAAGTTTAATGTCAGCTCCACCGTCCTCAACTTCAAACCCGTATCATCCTCTATCTTTGCTATCCTCTCGCCTCCTCTACCTATGAACCTGGGGGCGTGACCCTCCTTCAGTATTACCAACGCGTCCGGCAAGTGTGGGTTATCTTCCAAGCCGAAGCGCCTCTTCTCATCAACGAACTCCACGACAGTTATTACGTCGGCGTCGGGAGCGTAGATCTTGGCGGCCTCTATTACCCGTCTCTCAGCTTCGTTTAACTTCCTCTTCCTCATTCTCAGTTCTATCATGAACCTTATTCCTCTTTTAGCACCCGGCCTTACTATGTCCTTTATTCCTAGGTCTATTACCCTAGCGTTTTCTTCGTTCAATAAGATTTCCCTCAACAAGCTGGCGCCGTCCTTACCTACCTCCGTATGGGTTTGGAACACTGGATCTCCCACTACGATGAACTTCGACTTGTCGCCTATCCTCATAAGGGCTTCTACGGCTGCTTCTGGCTCGGCGTTCTGGGCGTCGTCTAGGAGTATTACAGCTTCGTCGAAGGTTCTGCCCCTTAGGTAGTGAGTGTCAACAAGCATTAACTTGCCCTCGTCGTACAGCCTCCTTATCTCTTCTTTAGGCACGTAGCCGCTGAGTATGTCCTCCAAGTAGGCTGAGGCCATCTTGTAGTAGTTCTCGACGCCCACGTCGGCTGCAGTTATCTCCTTTCCGGTTACGACATCCACAACGGGCCTAGCTATTATGAACTTCTTGTACTTACCCTTTAGCAATGAATCCATAGCGTAAGCTATAGTTATCAAGCTCTTGCCAGTTCCCGAAGGACCGAATGCTCCCACTACATCTACGCTATCATCTCTCAAAGCCCTCAGCAATGCTTCCTGGCCTTTGGTCTTGGGTTCTATAGCTCCCAAGAGCGTCACTCTTCAATCACCGTAACAGCGACCAAGTTCGGGACCTTTTGAGCTGTGGGCCGACAGAAATACTAGCCCGGAGCCTAACGTTAAGACGGCGCCAAGGTTTGAGCGCTTATTTGGACTTGCTTGTTGAGAAAGCTTTGAGAGCGAAGGAGGAGATGGTGGGAAGGAGGGAAGGTAAGGTAGTAACTGGGGTGTTTGAGAGGCTTGGCTACATGACGGCAGAGTCATTCAAGATAACGAACTACCCCCGGAGGCCCTTGGTCGCATTTAATCCTTCAGCTACGATTAGGGATGACAAGCTGTACCTATTCGTGAGGTTTGTGTTTGACTACTACGACTACGTGTCCTCGATAGGCGTGAGTGAAGTTGAGCTGGAAGCGATAGACGAGTTGCCCAGAATGATCTTGGACTCGAAAATCATTATATACCCAAGTACCAAGGATGAGATAAAGAGAGGCGCTGAGGATCCTAGGGCACACAACTTTGAGGACGGCTTCTTGATTTTCTACACCGCGGTGGGATTGAGGGATGGAGAGCTGTGGCCGAAGCAAGCGGTGGCCGTTTTGGACAATAACTTCAACGTTAAGGAAAAGGGGGTCTTGAAACTCGGTGACTACATACCTCCGGCGTGGAAGAACACCGCAATGCTGAATTATAATGGGAAGTACTTGATGATCTTGACGAGGCCCTTAATAGAGGGCCACGAGGTAGTTTGGAGAGCTACTCTATCAAGAGATAATTGGACTGTAGATCCCAAGGAGATGGAAGTGGCTATGGTTGCTGAACCTTTCGAGCTTAAGGTGGGCGTTTCGACGCCGCCGGTGAGGCTCAGCTCTAACGAGCTCCTCATTGGATGGCACGCAATATACAAGGAAGATCTATCTTATAGAAATGGGGTAGCCGTAGTAACCCCAGAAGGAGAGATAATAGGTATAAGCGAATATCTCTTGACCCCCAGCACAATAGAGGAGATGTATGGAGATAGACCAATGGTCATCTACGGTTGCGGGCTGGTGAAGAAGGACGAGTACGTGTACTGGATAGGCGGCGTCGCCGATTACGGAATTGGAATATACAGGGCGGAGATCGACAAAGTGCTAGAACACGTGAAGTGGTTGAGAGGATGATCTTTTCGGACACTGTCTATGGGATAGTTGAGATTCCTAAGAGGCTTGTCAAGTGTGTAGTAGACAGAGCCGAGTTCCAGAGGTTGAGGAGGATCAAACAGCTTGGTATGGGGCACTTGGTTTACCCCTCCCATGAGGGCTCCAGGTTTCAGCACAGCTTAGGTACAGCCCACCTAATTGCGAGGGCAATAGATAGCATAGACAGTACTACTCGCATAGAGGTTCTCAAGAGGCTCGACACGGAAGAGGCGAAGGAAGTGGAAGAAGTACTGGACTTAATGAAGGATTTAAAGCCTTGGTTTCAGTTCTTTATGTTGCTCCATGACGTGGGCCACGGACCCTTATCCCACAATTACGAAGATGCAGTATACGAGGCCCACTTGCTATGGGGCTTGGAATACCCAGCCGTGGGAAAGCCCAAGAAGTTGCACGAAGCAGTCAGCAAAGCAATAGCTGTCAACATTCTTAACAAGAAGTGCAAGGACAAGAGTGTCGCAGAGACTCTCTGTGAAATGGCGGGACCCGGAGCCAAGGAAGCTTGCAAGGAAGATCCGATGGAGGCAGTATTGAGCTTAGTTGAGGACGTGGACGTGTGGAAGGACTGGGCCTTCAATGGCGTCAAGGCAATCTTCTCACAGCTCTCCTCTGGAGAAGTGGACGTGGACAGGGGAGACTACTTGATGAGAGACGCAATATTGGCCGGCACTAGGATGGGCCTCTTCGACTACGAGAGGCTGTACTCACTCATGGCGTTGATTCCTTGGGAAGGGACCTTCAAGCTGGCTGTAATAGATAAGGGCGTGCCCACTATAGAGAGCATGCTCTTGTCTAGGTTTTACATGTATGAAAACGTCTACACACATAAAACAAACTTGCTCTACACGTCTATAGCTTCGAGGCTTATGGCAAAGTGGTTAATAGAGGGAAAGCTGGAAAAGATCTGGGAAATTTACGACAAGCCCGAATTCATGTTCTTCGATGATCTTAAGTTTTACAACCTCTTGGCCTCTGAAAAGGAACTGAAAGAGCTAGGGGAGGTAATCATCAATAGGAGGCATGACGCTCTTCACCGAATAGAAGTAATAAACGCTACTTTGAACGAAGACGTTGACCTCTTCAATATCAGCCCATATGAGATACCGAAGGTTAGGGAAGCAGTTAAGGGAAATCATCATATAATTGTATACGGTGCTAAGGTCAAGACCTTTAGCAGAGAAGGCATTGCGATCTATGATAGAAAGAAAAAAGAAGTAAGGGACGTGAGCGAGGTTTCTACAATAATAAGGAATTTGAGAAGTGTTACTCACATTAAGCTTTACGTAGCATCCACGTCGAAGGAATGGGATGTTGCTGAGGAGCTGGCAGGGATCCTCCGGGAAGAGGTTGTGGGAAAGGTCTGAGGTTGCGTCCATAATCGAGAAGGCCTTCGAGGACGAGTTATCTCTCAACGACATTTACGTTCTCTTTAAGGACGGCGAACTTTGGGCTCTTGGTTCGGCAGCCGAGGAGATGAAGAAACGCATGTACGGTAATGCTTGCACGTACATAAAGAACATGATATTGAATTACACAAATGAGTGCATTATTGAATGTAAATTCTGTGCCTTCTACAAACCTCCCGGAAAGGGCTACTTCTATGACCCATCCTTCGCGGCCAACTTAGTGAAAGAGGTATACAATAAATACGGCATAAGGCAAGTACTCATTCAAGGCGGTGTTAGCCCCAAGATGAGCATAGAGTATTTTGAGGAGATGTTTAGGTTAATAAAGAAACTAGCTCCTAAGGTGTCCATACATGCCTTAAGTCC
>WAOJ01000050.1 GCA_015521275.1 Desulfurococcales archaeon
CCTTAAAGGTCGCCGACCAGGGGTGAGGGGAGGGATTTTGGTTTTAATAGTCATTGAGAACTTGGAGTCCTTCAGCCCGTGGCTCCTCTACGAGTACGAACACGCCTATGAGTTAGTCAAGGACGATCTCCTCATAACCAATGTGAAAGATAGGAAGTTGAAGGAAGAGTTGGAGAAGAGGGGGATAAGGTTTAGGGAGGAGAGCGTAGTGGAAATCTTGAACGAACTGCCCAAGCCTTGGGTGGTTTTGGAACCAAAGGCTGAGGAGGTCTTGGACCCAGAAGAGACGGCTGGAACCGTCATCGTCGGGGGAATACTGGGCTCCCATCCTCCTAAAGGGAGGACTTGGGAACTGCTCACCTCAAGGCTCCCGGAGGAGGTCTTGAAGAGGAACATAGGCCCTCACCAGTTTTCCATAGATGGAGCCGTGGCTATGGCTTGGCTAGTATCCAAGGGGAAGAGGCTAGAAGAAATCCCAATTAAGGTCGGTCTGGAGATAAAGGTAGGCGAGATGCCCGGAATGGAGATATACGACGAGCTTCCTTACGCCTACCCGATAATAGACGGTCAAGTGTTCTTCTCAGAGAAGGTGAAGAAGTACTTGGAGAGGAACTTGCTCGGGGATCACCTAAGCAACCTTTAAGGTCATTTCACACTTACCGTTCTCCTTCTTCACCACGTACACGTGTGCGCCTCTCCTCTCAGTCACCACTTCCCAGTTTCTGTTATCATTTATCATGAGAAACGAGGCTATCATGAAGGGGAGAGGGCACAAGGTACCCTTGAGTTCGACCCCTCCCACGCTCTTCGGATCTATGACACATTTCTCGGTAACGACCCTAAGCTTCAACTCGTTTCCGTGTTCCTCTATTTCGTACGAGCCCTCGTCAAAACCCAAGAACTCCATTGCCTTCTTCACGAGTTCCTTATGGTTCATGCCCCTCTTCACGTATCCTTCCTTCTCCATTATCGCGAAGAGCTTGGGGGCTGTGAGCTCCATTAAGTATCCCAAGCTACCCTGGGTCAGGAGGCCCAGCTCCGCGAGGGTTGCGGTTATGGTCGCGATGATGGCGCTCACGGGCTTGGGGTGTTTATAGACGTGGGACCTGGTTCTTTCATACTCATCAAGGACGACCTTTTTTCGGACCATGAGTACCGCCTTGTGGTGGCGGGGCCCCGCTTGGTAGCGGGGGGTGGATTTGAACCACCGACCTCGGGGTTATGAGCCCCGCGGGCTACCAGGCTGCCCTACCCCGCTAGGTCACCCCGCCGTGGTACCAGGACGCAATAGGGGTTAATAAGTTTTACACAACATGGCATAAGGCGTAGAGCAGTACGAACGAGACCAGAGGGACTGTAACGTTATCGTCTATCTTACCTCCCATGAACTCGAACTTCTCGACTATAGCTGCGACGGCGCCGCTCACTATTCCCGGAACGCCCTTTATTGAGCCTATTATGACGTTTGTTACGAGCATGCCTAAGTTCCCCCACCAAGACTTTGTCCTCCTCTTGAACAAGGAATTCCTAATGATGCCGGTAACGCCGTCGCCTATTGCCATGAACGCTATAGGCAATACCCCACACCACGGGTCTCCTAAGGCGTAGCCAAGCGAGAGCATTATCACGGTCATAACCAAGAAGTGTATTTCGTAATCGTTTTCCTTGGTTTGGAACCAATACATGAACTTCTCTTCCTTCTTTCTTGAACTCATTACCAAAGCGGTAAGCAACAAGGTCAAGCCTACGGGTATCCAAGGCTCCTTGTAAATGATGGGCACGAGCAAAACGGCTCCTCCGGCCGCTATATGTATTATCTTCCTATTGTAATAAACGACTACATTCTCGGGCAAGCCTTTGGCCTTGAGTACATGGTACATTTTCTTCGTAAGTATCTTTATAACGAACAATTCCCACAACACTATGGGTATTGTGAGAAGTAATTCAAAAGCCAATTCTTTCATGGTATGTGCTCCTCACCGTCGTTGAAGTAAGCAAAATATTTGCCCGTATCGCCCCTGCATAGGGTATAACTTTGGAAACGCTGGGCCCTTATGACGTAGTAGTGGTGGGAGGCGGGCTGGCGGGCCTTAGGGCGGCTATCGAAGCTAAGAGGGCCGGGGCCTCAGTGCTAGTGGTCGCTAAGTCCCATCCTATCAGAAGCCACTCCTCTGCCGCTGAAGGGGGAATAGCGGCTTATATTGAAGGCGCTTCGGACCCTAGGGATTCCCCGCTCCAGCACGCCTTCGATACGGTCAAGGGCTCCGACTGGTTGGCGGACCAAGACGCCGTAGAGCTGATGACCTTTGACGCGGAGAGAGCTATAATAGAGATGGAGAAGTGGGGCTGTCTCTTCTCCAGGGACTCCGAGGGCAAGATAGCTAGGAGGCCATTTGGAGGCCACACATACCCTAGGACAAGGTTCGCGGCCGATAAGACTGGTATGTGTTTGCTCCACACAGCTTTCGAGAGGGCCCTAGCCGAAGGAGTGGACATGCTATACGAGTTCTACGTAACCGATTTGGTGAGCGACGGCAAAAGGGTCTACGGCGTTATGGGCTTTGACGTAAAGACGGGGGAAGATTTCTTCATTAAGTCTAAAGCAGTGGTAATGGCCACTGGCGGAGGAGGCTTGATGTACAAGTTCTCTACCAACAGTTACTTGAACAGCGGCGACGGCTACGCTATAGCCGCTAGGGCCGGGGCCTACTTGGCCGACATGGAGTTCATCCAATTCCACCCAACTGCCTTGTATCCTTCGAACATCTTGATTACAGAGGCTGCTAGGGGAGAGGGAGGGTACTTGATAAATAAGGAGGGGGAAAGGTTCATGAAGAGGTATGCCCCCGACAGGATGGAACTCGCTCCCAGAGACGTTGTAGCCAGAGCTATAGTGAACGAGATAAAGGAGGGAAGGGCCTTCGAGGGCGGCTACGTGCTCCTAGACCTAACCCACTTGGGAGAGGAGAAGATAAACGAGAGACTCCCCCTCGTGAGGGAAGTTTCGATAAAGTTCGCGAAGGTCGATCCGGTCAAGGAGCCCATACCCGTTAGGCCGGCTGCACACTACACCATGGGAGGCATAAAGACCGACATAGACGGCAAGACCAACTTGAAGGGACTCTTCGCTGCTGGGGAAGCAGCTTGCGTGAGCGTTCACGGAGCCAACAGGCTTGGAAGCAATTCCCTCCTGGAGACGTTGGTTTTCGGGAGGAGGGCCGGCTTGGCTGCTGCTAGCTACGCCAAGTCCCTCGGCTACATAGAGCCCCCGAAGGAAGCGGTTAAGGAAGCTGAAGCCCGCTTGTGGACTCCAACCACCTTGGAAACGGGGCTCAGCTTCGGTACTCTGAGGAAGAAGCTAGGGGAGATAATGTGGGACTACGTTGGGATAGAGAGAAACGAGGAGGGACTGAAGAAGGCATTAAAAGAGATAGAGGAGTTGATGAGGTTAACTAAGACACTGAGCGCCAACAAAGGTCCGGGAGCTTATGAGCTGGTCGCTGCACACGAGACCATAAACATGATAATGAACGCCCACGCGGTCACGACCGCTGCCTTGTGGAGGACTGAGAGCAGGGGAGCCCACTATAGGACCGACTACCCCAAGAGGGACGACCGTAACTGGCTCTACCACACGCTCATGAAGTGGGAAGGGGGCTGGAAGCTGGAGAAGCTCCCAGTGACCATAACTCGTTGGCCCCCTCAAGAGAGGAAGTACTGAAGGTCGCTACCTTACCTTTTCCTCATCCCCTCGGAGGAGGTGCATTAGCTCATCCCCTTTGTTCCCTTTCCGCTCGTTGAACCCTTTTTACCTTGACCCCCTCCGTGCCCACTGGCTGATGCCTATTGTGTGGGTGGGCGAGGCTATAGGCAACACCCCAGCCGTCTTGTTAAGGAGGATCAACACTTCTCCGGGAAAGGTAATGATAAAGCTGGAATACGTGAACCCCAGCGGGAGCATAAAGGACAGGACGGCTCTCTACATGATAAAGGAAGCCGAGGAGAGGGGCCTGCTCAAGCCGGGCTCAACAATAGTGGAGCCGTCCTCCGGAAACACCGCCTTATCGCTCGCTATGCTGGCGGCCGCCAAGGGGTACAAAATGGTTGCGGTAGTTCCCAAGAGTACCAGCGAGCAAAAGGTGAAGCTCATGAGGCTCTTGGGAGCTGAGGTAATATTCGCAGAGGTGGGAGTTCCCCTAGGGCATCCCAAGCATCACTATACATTGGCAAAGAGGTTGGCCGAGGAGAACGGCTGGGTGATGTTGGACCAGTATAGGAATGAAGCCAACATTAAGGCCCATTACGAGACGACGGGCCCAGAGGTCTTGAGGCAAGCGAAGGAACTAATGGGAGGCATAGACGCCTTCGTGGCCGGCATAGGTACTGGAGGAACGATCTTGGGAGTAGGTAAGTACCTAAAGGAGAGGCTCTCAAACGTGAAGATAGTGGCTATAATACCGAAGGGAACCAAAGTAGGAGAGCTTTTCGGCATTGAAGGGGACAGGCTGAAGCACGCGATAGAGGGCTTAACGGCTATGCCAGTGAGCGAACTCTTAAAGAGACACAAGGACGTGATAGACGAGGTTTTGGAGGTAGAAGATGAGGAGGCCTTGAGGATGACAAGGGAGCTGGCTTCTAAGGAGGGCTTGCTGGCGGGCCTAAGCGCTGGGGCTAACGCTTTAGGAGCTCTCAGATTCTCGAGAGAAGGGCTAAGGGTAGCCACCGTGGCCCCGGACGGGGCTATAAGGTACTTGGACAGGCTGTGAGGTGTGAGTATGAACGTAAGCAAGTACGTGTGGCTATTCTTGCTCGGAATCGTGCTAACCCTAATAGCGCCTTGGCTTTGGGCCTCAAGCCCCTTGCTCGGCTACGTCAGCTCCGGCATAGCCTTCTACTTGGGCAGAAAAATATATATGGAGAACTTGGGGAAGAGGACCGAGTACTTGGGTATGGCCTTGCTCGTCTTCTCCGGAGTAGTGCTCTTAACCTTGCTCTACGTCCAGTTCCTCCTAAACGCTTACATCTCCGCCTACAAGCAGCTCAGGAAACCTTGATGATGAATTCGCAATAGGGGTCTCCTTTTGCCTCGCAAGCCACCTCCTTAACGTTCACCCTCCTGCCCCAAGCGCTCTCCAGCCACCCAGCCATGAAG
>WAOJ01000051.1 GCA_015521275.1 Desulfurococcales archaeon
CCCTTCAAACAGAACGCCCCCGTGCCGGAGCCCACGTCTAGGAGCTTGCTCCCCTTAACGGACTCCTCAACGCATTCTAACTCCTTTTTGTAGATCTCCGTGTTCTCTTCGTACCACTCGTCGTACTCCTCGGCTATGCCCTCGAAAGCTTGCCAGCTCAAGGTTACCCCTCACGCCTATAAAGGGGAGCTTGAAAGTGAGGGCGCCCGCGGAGGCCGCCGCGCGGCGGACTATGGAGCGGGCAGACTCTGCCCCTTGCACATAAACCTTCCAAAGGCATTAACCCTCCGAAGGATCATGATTTGTCCGGAGGAACTCCCTCCCGTACCGGTGAGAGGTATAGAGGTCTTACTGGGGGACGGTTACGTAGAGTTTAGGACAGAGAAAGGAGTCTACAGGTTGAGGGCAAAGACCATAGCTGAATTGGCCAGAGCCAGCTATCACTTTGCCAAGAACTTATTGAAAGGTAAGGTGGAATGTGTGGAACCCGTAAAGGGAGGGGAGCCCTTCAAGGGAATAGAAAATTGGAAAGGAGACGAGGGCTTTGCGAGAGCGGTCGAGTTCATGGTTTTGACGCTCTCACCGACCTTTTCAAAGCTCTATGGTAAGATAAGCTCGGTTACCTACGACCCCGGAACAGAGGTGGTAGAATGGAGCACTTGAAGGCTGAACTGGAGATAAGGGGTTATTGGGATTGTGCTAATTCCTTACCTAAGGTAAAGGGCAAGTGCAAGAAGGTAATAGACCAGATAAGGGAAGAATGCTCCAGAGGCGAGTGCTTCGTGGATCCAGAGATGGTGCTAAGGGATATAGCATCATTGAGGAGCGATGAAGAGTCCACGGAATGGTTAAAACCCTTAGCAATTACTTTGACCATCCTAGTCGTTATAGAGACATTCGCATTAACTTTCCTAGCCCTAGACTACATGAAGTACAAGGTTAGTGTAAGTGAGAATATGAAGAAGATCGAAGAGGAGTTGGTTAAACTAAACAAGAACTTATGGATCTTCAAAAACTCGGTTATGTCAACAATAGCCAGGGAGAAGGCAAAGTTCGAGAAAGATTTGAAGGTAGTGAAGGAAATTATGTGGGAGTTGAAGGCCCTAGAGCTTGCTTTAAGCTACCTTCAGCGTTAATAAATATTATTACTCCCCCTCTGCTCACGGCAATGGTTTTATTTATTATTGTTATACTAGATGGGACGAAGCCCAAGTCTATACAATAGTCTCTCCCATTAACTATGGTCAGCACGCCTTCACAGTATGGAGAAGTGTTTATCATGTACGGTCTGTCCCCTACAGCTACCTTCTGGCCACCATACGGGTAGATCTTAGAGTTAAACCACGTACTCCCGGGCCTGGTTAGGGCTAGGCCTCCCTCCCCCCAGTCAGCGTCCTTCCAACACCTAAACGGGATCGTAGATATGACTATGCCTCCATGCCTTAAGTCTATAACAACCATAACGTTCCTTTTCAAGTCTCTGATCACGGCCAACTGGCCGTTGGGGGATAGAGCAGCTGGACATGAGAAACCCTTGCCCTCGACTAGCTTTACTTTGCTCTTCAAGTCATAAGCCAAGAACCAGCCTCTTCCCACTACTAGGAGCGTTTGTTTCCTCAAAACTATTTTGCATGTGTTTCTTGACGGTAGCTTTATCTCAGTTCCATCGCTAGACTTTATGAAGTCCTTGCACTTGGGGTGGAAGTACAACGTTCCGTTGTATTGACCCACCCAGTCCAACTTACACGGCAACGTATTTATCAAATGGAAATGAGTGGCGTTGATATTGTAAATATAGGTAATCCTTTGAGTCGTACAAAAGGCTAAGCCAAGACCTAGGCCACAAGTTCCCGGGAACACGTGAGCCCCAGTTAAGACTGGGGCCACGAAGGTGCAGAAGAGGAGGTCCAACATCTTTCCAACCCCTCCGTTACGAACTCCAGAGCCTCAATATGTTCTGAGAGCCTCTGAAGGTTCTAACTTGAAGGCTAGCCAAGCTGGTATCAAGGAACCCACGATTAGTGATAATACCATTGCTAGATCGACGACCCAGATGACGCCTCTGTCCAACTTAACGTTGAGGCCGAAGGGCGAGAGCTTGACAGTTACGTAGCCTTGAACTGCCTTAAGTGTAAATGAGGCTAGAGGAATTGCTACGAGTGAGGCGGTTAATGCGTATATCAAGCTTTCATACAAGAATACCTTGCTTACTTCAAAATTATTAAAGCCTACTGCTTTTAATATACCAATTTCCCACTTTCTCGACCTTATTTCCATAATCATTATTAATGTCGTAGTTACGACGACTATGAGAAGAGTCGAAGCGCCCACTAAGGCCGAGAGTACTCCCCCAACCGAAGCTATGGCACTTACCAAGCTTGCTAATGAGATCCTAGATATTATGTAGGTTCCTTTGGGCAAAAGCCTTTTAAGTTCGTGTACCACATACCTGACGTTCTTAGCCTTATCGACTATGAGTATTACTGCATTAGGCTTTAGGTTAAGAACCTTGAGAGGGACCAAGACTAGGGGTAATTTGAGTAAGCCCTTCAGTTGTGGTAGTTCCACGATACCAGTTATGTTAACCTTTATGTTCCCTACGAAGGGAAAGTTTACGTAGCACATCCCAAACGCTTTTACCTCTGGACTCACCAAAGTACCTCCGAGTTTACCTTTCACGAGCTTAATGGTGGTTACCTTTTCCAATTCCTTTATGCTCTTGTAGCCAACTACCATGACGTACTCGGTCTTGTTCTTACAAGCCAAATACGCATCTGTGATCAAAGCCGGAAACATATTCGTCACATGCTTTATCTTAGTTAAGTTTAAGGGAGCCGGGCTCAGTACTATGATAACCTTGGGATTAAGACCTTCTCCGTAAGCACTCAAAGCCTTCATAGTTCCAGATACGAGCGCAACTAAGACGCTCCCTCCTACTACGCCCAATGCGGCCATGGTTACTATCAAGGCCGTCCTCAAAGGTCTTGTTTTCACGTTCTTTTTCGCTAGCTCGAAGGCCCCCATTTGTAACTCCTAATCACTCATAAGTTCGCGGCATTAAACTGTCTCGGAAGGAACATGCAAGTCATCCTGTTTAGGCATGGTAAGGCTGTCAGTAAAGAGGTAGCTGGCAGTGACGAGGAAAGGTGGTTAACTGAGGAAGGGAAGGAGGATGTCAAGAGGGTGGCCAAGTGCTTGCCAAAGCCCACAAAGATATACTCGAGCCCCCTCAAGAGGGCCAGAGAGACGGCAGAAATACTTTCCAAGACCTTCGGAGTGGAATATGAAGTGTTGGAGGAGTTGGCCCCCAAGAGGCTCAATTTAGAAACTTTCTCAAAGATAGTAAAGCCAGGAGCGCTATATGTCGCCCACAATCCGGACTTAGAAGAACTCTTGAGGGGTTTAGGATGTTCCGCTGAACTCAAAGCCGGTGGGGCAGCAGTAGTGAGCTTGGCACCTCCTAAGCTCTTGGCCCTACTCAATCCTCAGTTCTGTCCTTGAGCATACCCCTTACTTCCTTTTTTATTTCCTCTACTTCCTTCTCTATTTCCCTTTCAATCTCATTCAAGGGCTTTGGCGGAGGAGAGAGAAGTAGCTGGACTCCTATCCAAAATAGCAAGACCCCCACTACGCCTCCGAAGGAGAGCGCAACGAGCTTAAGTATGAACAGTGCCACTTCATCGGGTACGAAGAACGGTAATAATACACCAACGGTTACGAGTAGCCCTACTATTATGAAGAGTGAGCCTACGAGGTCCTTCTTATGCATTTCAATCCCCGAGAACGCTTATTCTACGGGCTCAACTATGACCTTTCGCGCCATACCCCTCCCAAGGGCTATCTTAGTTCCATTAACCTCTATTATTATTGGACCTATAATCGGATTATCTATAACTTTTACTAATGTTCCTTCAACTAAACCAATTTCTCTTAACCTCGTTATTGCCCTCTGGCCGCCGAGCAATCCTTTAACCCTTACCACAGCGCCACTCTTAGCTTGGCTCAAGTCCACATCGCCACACCAAAACAACCCTTCAACTTTACGCCTATTAACTG
>WAOJ01000052.1 GCA_015521275.1 Desulfurococcales archaeon
GTGGAGTGTATTAAACTTACAGCAGAAGATCGAATCTATAGGATCGTTAACTGTCACGGGCCAGTAAGGCTTGATGACCTTTAAGGCGACGTGGTATAGGCGGAACGCTTTCCAAAAGCACTGGGTTTGGATGAAGAGTATTGGCCTATAGGTCACCATCGGGTAGGCCGGATAAGGCAGAAGGTGCAACTTCCACATCCATAGGTTTCCATATATCGCTAAGTTGGCTATTGGCGTTACTGGAGACAAGAGTATGAACGCTATCAGAGCCAAGACGAGGTTGGACTTGAGCCACGAAGGGCCAACCCTCTTTGCCATTAGTATTGTAGTTATTATTCCAATTATGGCCACTATTGCGCCGTACTGGAAGCCGAAGTCGAAGCGCACGTACACGGAGCCTATTATTAGCATATCATTCAGTATTTTGGGTAAAGCTATCAAGAACTCCTTGCTCCAGACGGATAGGGCCAAGAGCGGGTAAACAAATGCCAGAAACGCTAGATAGACTATCTTGTGTAGCGACAACACGTCCTCGGGCGTTAGGTACTTTCTTAAGAAGATGTACCTCTGTTTGAGCAGTCCCACTCTCCCAACTATCTCTTTATCCAAGTAGAGGTATAGGCCTAAGAATGCTAGGGCTAAGATTATTGATGTGACCTCCACTTTACTGGCATAGCCCTTGGCCCACCTCCACAAGAAGAGGCCTAAGATGGGGAAGAACGCTGTCTCCTTGAAGCCCAAAGCCAGAAGCGCGAAGATGTATGTCTTGATGGGGTCATCCTTAACTATTCCATAGTAGTACATTAATGCTAAGAAGGGGAGCATAAAGGACTCCACGTGAACGCCGAAGGTGGCAGGTCCGTATATGGGGGGCGCTAATAGGAATATTGCGTAGGCGAGTTTGGCCCAATCGCCCAACAACTTCTTGGCTATGGCGTAAACTACTGCTGCAGTGAAACCGAGAGATATTCCTTGGAGGAAGGAGAGGATGAAGACGGTGTAGGGACACAAGAGACAGAGAGGTGTGAAGATTAGCACGAGAGGGGAGAAGTGGACGGTTAGTATGCCTTTCGAGCCCAACGTCCTCAAGCTGCTAATTATTGTGCACGTGTCGCTTCTGTAGTTCAGCGTTATTAGCTCCAGCAAGCTTACGCTTGTGAATATTATCGAAGCCAATATGAAAGCTACTATCGTGTCCTTCCCGATCTTCATTCGGCTATCCCTATGAAGGGACTTCGAGAGAGGAGTAAATCTGAATAGCGCAAGGGTGAGTCAAAAATTACTTCTTCCTCTGGTCGAGGAAGACTTGGAGCTTGTAGCCCTTCCACACGCTCTCTCCGGGCTTTATCCACTTGATCTCAATGTCCTCCGGCTGTAGCCCTAGCTCCCTTGCGATGATCTCCCTAGCCATCTTGTCGTACTCCGGCGGAGGCGGTATGGGCTTCCTGGTCTCTATCTGTATCTTGAGCTTGTCCATGTTGTCGTCGTATACTATTATGTTGTAGGCTCCGGTGGTGTCCGGTATCTGGCTTACCGCGTTCTCCACCACTATCGGGAACAGTAGCTTGCCCTTCACCTTGAACATCCACTCCACTCTTCCAGGTATCAGCTCGGCGAACCTACAGTGGGTTATTCCTAGCTCCGGAGTGGGCTCACAGATGAACTCGTTCTTGACGTAGTCTCCTAGGCTGTACCTTATCAAGGGCATGGTGTAGTGCGTTAACAAGGTAGCTATCAGCTCTCCCCTCTCGCCTTGTCCAGCCGGCTCTCCCTCTGGCCTGTCCGCGTAGCTTCCCGGAACCACTATGTCGAAGATCTGCGTGTCTTCCCAGAAGACCAAGGTGCCCGGAGCGTCTGGGGGCTCTATGGCCATGTGGCCGTCCGTGGTTCCCCAAACGCTCAATACCTTCTCGACGTTCGGGTGGACCTCCATGAGCTTCTTCTTGGTGTTCTCCGCAGCGGCTCCTCCGTGCAGTAGCAAGACCTTGAACGGAGTCACCCAGCCCTCTAGCTTGGCTTGCTCACCTATCCAGCGGTGGAGCCACGGAGTGGTGGCGAACACGTCGACCTTCCAGAGCTTCATTATGAGCATGTGCCTGTCCTTCCAAGTGAAGAAGGTCTCCCCTCCTCCGGCTATTGCGGTGGCTCCACACCTCCACATGGCTGTTTCCACCAGCGGTGGACCCCAGCTGTAGAAGCCGCTCATGTTGAGGTAGTTAGCGTAAACCACTCCGGGCTTCACGCCGGCGAAGGTCCACAAGTACCTAGCTTGCTGCTCCTCGAAGTAGTCCAGCTCAACCCTTCCCCAGCCTTGGAAGGTGGGCATTCCAGTGCTTCCAGAGGTAGCTCCTACGAAGTGGATGTACTTCGCCAGCTCCGGTACCATGATGGTTCCGTAGGGCGGGTTCTTCTGGAGGTCGGCCCTCAAGTCCTTCTTGGTTAAGATAGGTATCTTGGTCACATCTTGCCAAGTCTTTATCATGTCAGGGTGGAAGCCCTTGCTCTTCCAGAACTTGTGGTAGAACTCGCTGTGCTCCCAAGCCCACCTAACTATAGCCTTTAGCCTCTGGGTCTTTATCTTCTCCAGCTCCTCCCTAGGCATCCTCATTATCTTGGGGTTCCAGAGTATCTCGTCCCTCTTGGGGGGATAGTCGGTCCTTATGAAGCCCTCCTCTCTGAACTGCCTCCCGTACTCCAAATAGGCTCCTAGGGGAGTGGCCCTGGCGAACATTGCTCTCTCCAGGGTTTGAGTGGAGAAGGAGCTATATACCTTTAATGCGTGTATAGACACAAGCACAGCGATTATTTTGACCTAAGCTTCCGCCTAAGCCCCCTCTCGAGCTTGTTCATGACCGGAACGTAGTATCCTATCAGCTTCAAGTCGTTCGACCTCCTCAAGAGGGTCACGTTCTGTTCAGCCCCTCCATGAGCTAAGAAGTTCCTAACCGCCTCGTCTTCGTGGTTCTCCAAGCTCGCGATTGAGACTGCCCACCAGAGCGAGGACTCCTTCAAGTCCCTTCCTTCGGCATACGCCTTAGCTATTCCATATGGAATTACCTTATCCTTAATAATTATCTCGCTTAACTCCTCTAGGTACTTCACTATGACGTCGTCGGTTACCCCCTTCAACCTTTCCTCCAGCTTCCCCTCGACCCTTACCCTCCTTGGATCGGAGACTATTTCCGATATGCTGTTTAGCGCTTCGGCGATCATCGCTTCGAAATCTTTGGAGAAGACTTTGGTTATCTTACTCTTTTCCTCTACCCATATGGCCCATTCGGCAGGGCTCAAGTGTTTTTCGAGCTCTTTCAGCCTCTCAAAGTTTACCAAGAATACCTTATCCAATACGAAGTGTTCGGTATTCGAGAACCTCTTAGCGAAGTTGTAAAGTGATTTATAGCTCGCCAAGGCCCAGACAGCATTAGGATTAATAGTTACCTTATTTATTACCTTATAGTCCTTTACTTCGTAGCCCCTATCTACAAGTTCCAAGAGTTCGTCCCATAAGCTGAGCACCAATTCCTTGAGCTCGGAATTTCTGTAGAGTCTTATGAGCAAATAAGACCAGTATAGGGGACTGCCAGCCTTGAGGCCCTCTAAGTATACCAACAACTCCTTCTTCAACTTCAACCACTTAGTTTGCATTTCCTTTAATCCCTCTCCCTTTACTAAGTAGCCTACCTCATTAACCAAGTTAGGCATCTCGGACAACTTGGTGGAGAGCTTGAGCCTTTCGAGTATTCTAAAGGTAAGAGTTACGTTCCCTTCGTTTGGAATCTTGAAGGGGTCGCTGGCCCCCACCTCAAGCTCCGTTTCGCTGCCCAAGGCCCTTATCTTCATCAACCTTTCCAAAATCCCCCTGAGGGTAACGGGGTAGAAGTTGACGCCGTGAGTTATGTCCAAGAGCGCTCTATCCTCTAACCTCTCGTATAGGTTCAATATCAAGGAAGATATTATGGTCTCTGTGGGCGCCTCGAACTCCTTCAACCTTTTATTGGTTAGGAACTTCCCCCTGCCCGGTATTATTACCTTTTCAGCCTCTTCAAACACCTTTAAGGTTTTTGGATCATCCTTCAAACCTTCCATAACCCTCTTCAGTACCAAGCGCTTCAAGTCAACGCTTTCGTCGGAATCGGCATCGGCTAGGGTTACTGGAAGCATCACCACCTTTTTCTCATTTCTGAAGGCCTCGTCTAGCAAGGCTAAGGTGGACTTACTTTCCACGCTCACGTCTTTCCCTTCATAGGTATACTTAACCTTCCTCCAGCCCTTGGGGAAGCCCCACGTGCTTATTATGACCAAGCCTGGAGACCTCTGATGAATTTTAGAACCTTAAAGGGATAAGTGCGTTGGTCCTAAGGAGGGCTCCTCAAACAGTCCTTCATCTGCTCCTCAATGCTGCTCCCACCAAACGTGAAACTGTAGTTTTTAGTCAAGCATACCAAGAAAGAGAGGACGATCAAATAGGGTAAGGTGGGCAAGTCCAACCTTATCACCTTCTCTCCTAACGAGGCAAGCTTGGTCACGAATTTGTCTAACAGAGCCTCCATCCTCTCTCTTTTCTTGAGGAGGTAAGCAGTAAGGGCGCCTAAGGTATAGGCTAAAGAGCACAGCGGGTCCTGGCTTTTCTCTATGAAGAATATCGATAACATTGGGAAGACCAGGACAGCCGCTCCGGGACCCCAAGAGAGGATCTTAGCCGACTTGTACCAGCTCACGTCTATGTATATCAAAAGGCTATGTATGATTGGAAGAGTTGTACGGAGGCGAGATGGAGCTGTTAGAAACGTTAACGAAGAAACTTGAAGGCTACAAGGACCTGAAGGAGGAGTTAGCCATAAGGCCCTTCGGAGAAGAAGCATGAGTTCGTTCACTGAAGGATGAGAGATTGGAGAGCCTAAGGATGCAGCATGTTCCCAAGTTCACAAGTTTTCCAAAGCTTTTACACAGTTGCGAAGACGTGCGAGTGGTAGCAGGGACATGCTACCGCCGGATCCCATTGACGTTACTGCAAAAGACGGAAAAATTATTGTCAACTCTAAGGTTAGGTGGACAAGTAAGCTCACGATAGGCGATACTACGTTTAAGGTGAAGCTGGACAGAGGAGTCAACGAGATCGAAATAGACACCGGCGACGATGTTGAAACCAGAACATTTGCGAAGCTATGCGTTGAAGATTATTGCAAAGAATTCCCAATAACCATTAAGAGCGACTATGCCTTGATCAATGAGGAAAACGGATACGTTTACTTAAGGACGAAACTGGGAGTGCTAAAGCTTTTACTTCCGCCCAAAGAACTCCGAGAGCTCTGGAGCTACAAGGCTGGAGGCACCATTGAAGGCCTCGCCTTCAGCA
>WAOJ01000053.1 GCA_015521275.1 Desulfurococcales archaeon
GATAGTGAAGCACGGCGAGCCCGGTCTCAAGGCCACTAGGAGCAGCTTGTTCGTCGCGGCTAAGTGAGGTGCTGAGCTATGCCCACTTGGCATTATAGCAGCGACATAGCGGACCGCTTCCCCGACAAGACGGCCAAGGCGATGATATGGGATGCCCCCATATCGCCGAAGGAAGCCGCAGAGGTAGCCAGAGAGTTGAGGGGCAAGATGCTCAATGAAGCCATGGAGTACCTAAAGAGGGTAATAAAGATGAAGGAGCCCGTACCGTTGAGGTGGTACAACGGCAAGGTCGCTCACAAGAGGGGGCTGGGGGCCAAGGCTGGTGTGCCTTCCGGCAGATACCCGGTCAAGGTCGCCCAGTACTACTTGAAGCTACTCAAGAACGTCCAAGCTAATGCCGAGAACAAGGGCTTGGATACCGAGAAGTTGAAGATAGTACACATAGCGTCACACAAGGGAAGAACAATAAAGAGGTGGATGCCAAGGGCCTTCGGAAGAGCCACTCCCGAGTTCGAGAGGAGGACTCATCTAGAAGTAATAGTCATGGAGGTGAAGTGAAGTGGCCGCTCCGGTAAAGAGGAACATAAGGAAGTACTTCTTGGAGCAAGCGTTGCTCCAAGCCAAAGTGGACGAGTACCTAGCTTACCACTTCCACAGCGCCGGCTACAGCAAGGTCGAGCTGCAGAAGACACCGATAGGTACTAGGGTCATTATATACGCCAGCAACTCCGGGGCCATAATAGGTAGGAGAGGAAGGACCATAAACCACATCACCAAGGTATTGGAGGAGTGGTTCGGAATACCCAACCCACAAGTAACCGTCGTGAGGGTAACGGAGCCGGAGCTAGACGCCAGGGTTATGGCCTTCAGGCTAGCGAATGCTCTGCAAAGAGGCTTCCACTTCCGTAGGGCAGCTTACACTACCTTGAGGAGGATAATGGGGGCAGGGGCAGTGGGTGCTCAGGTGAAGGTCAGCGGCAAGCTCAGGGGAGAGAGGGCCAGGTTCGAGAAGTACATAGACGGGAAGGTCTACAAGAGCGGTCACCAAGTGGTTAGGTTGACTCAAAGGGCAGTGGCACACGTGCTCCAGAAGCTGGGCGTCGAAGGCGTTGAGGTAATAATTGCTAAAGTAGACGAACAGAACAAGCCAGACGACGCCGTGACCATAAAGAACCCGGAGGAAGTCAAGGAAGTGGTCGAGAGGATAAGGCAAGAGATGCAAGAAGAGATGGCTGTACAACCCCAAGAACAACAAGTTGAACAACCCCAGCAACAAGTTGGACAAGAAGGGCAGTGAGGTGGTAAGTCATGGCTATGTTGAAACCGGACGATATAAGGAAGATGAGTAGGGAGGAGAGGGAGAAACTCCTAAAGGAGTTCAAGACCGAGCTCATAAAGCTGAGGTACCAAGCTGCCATGGGCCACATAGATAATCCGGCTAGGATAAGGATACTGAAGAGGACCATAGCGAGGATACTAACGATAAATAGAGAAGAAGAGCTAGGCATAGCTAGGCAGCCGAAGGAGAGGAAGAAATGAGGCACACACCTCAAAACATATTTTATCATAATTTAGTGGGCTTAAGGGTAAAGGTTCTCGAACACCCGGACGAAAGCCTCAAGGGCCTTGAAGGCTTGGTCGTCAACGAGAGCAAGAACTTCCTCTGGATAATGGATAATGAAGGGAAGATAAGGATGGTGGAAAAGCTCGGCTACTTCGAGTTCCTTTTGCCCTCCGGAAAGAGGGTCGTGATCTCTGGCTCAAGCGTGAGGAAAAGGCCGGAAGAGAGGCTCAAGAAGTTCCGCTAATCATATCTAAAGTTCATGAACCTTCGTAAGTATCCCCTCATGGGAACTAGGAGTTGCAAGGAGTAACGTTAAAACCGCCACAAGAGGCTAGGAACTGCAAGGAGTGCATTTACTATTCAAGTATTCTGAATTATTGCTTGAAGTACAAGGTGCCCGTCGAAGACCCTAACCAACCCCCGTGCAAGCCCAAGGGCTACTTCAGCTACAAGCGCTTGGACGAAAACACCTTAGTGGGCGAGTTATGCATAAACGACATAAAGAGCTTGAACAAGGTAATACCGATAAAGCCGAACATTAGGGTAGGCGAAATACTGGACGGACTGGAAGAGATAGGCTGCAAGCCGATAGAGGTCAAAAGGGTCTCTAACGTGGTTACTATTTACTTGAGCTGTCCGTGTATGGTAAGGGTCCAGCTTCACTGCGACGCTAATAGATGCATGTACAAACTCCTCAAGAAGTGAAAGACATGAAGGGGTACCCGGGTTTCGTTATCTTACCGTTCAACTTGTTCTTCGAGCTTAAGGAGAGATATTATTCTGAGCTCTCCGGGAAGCCCGTTTACTTAGTAAACGAGCCCTTCGTAGTAAAGGTTACTTGTGACTTTGGGAAGGTCTTGCTCTCGGCGAGCCCCGGAAGTTTGGTTGGTGACTTGGAGGAGATGATCTGTCTCTTATACAC
>WAOJ01000054.1 GCA_015521275.1 Desulfurococcales archaeon
ATTATATTCTCAATACTTCAAGCGCTTGGTCCAGCAGAACGGGACTAAAGCGATAACTAACCTAGTGAAGGAGTTGGAGCCCTACACCTCTTTAAAGCCACAAGGGTGTGGAGCCAACTATTGGAGCGCCGAGGCTTGTGCGGCCGTTTATAATAGAGAGTTCAGGCTGAGCGAGATGCTGAAGAACTTGAAGAACTTCTTACAAATGAATGAAACTGCGGTAATGAAGCACATAGAGACGGTGTCTAGGCTAATGGGCCAGGCTAAGGCTAGGGCAATAAGCATAGGCCTCTGGTCGGAAGCAGTGAAGCAGTTGGCAGACATTCCCTTCGCTCCCAAGCTGAGGAACTTAGACAAGGTAGCTAAGGAGGCTTACGCAATAGCCTTGGCCTCTGCCAAGTACGCCTTGAGCTTGATACCTATACACGGGAGCGTGGGAGGTCAAATAAGCGACGCAGTGGACGAGATGAGCAACGCTATGTTCAACGGCAACTACTTCAAGGTTATAGGGCTCTCGTCGTACACGTTTGAGACTTCGGCCGACGCCTTGGGAAGCATACAGAACAGCACTACAGTTGCTACCGAGATAATGCCCTTGGTAGTCGGCAGGAGCTACTGCGAGTTGCCCTCCTTCATAGCCTACAACTACTCTTCCTACGTCGACAGCCTACTTAAGACAGACAAGTTAGCCGCCGAGTTCTTGGCTTACACGGCCTTGTTCTACGCGCACTTGGCAGAGGTAGCCTCAAAATAGCTTTCCTTGTTTGTAGACCAGCGAGTAAGCCTTTTTCAAGTCGAAGACGAACTCCTTGAGCAAGGACTTTTTACGAAGGATAGCCGCTGGGTGGTAAGTTACCAATACCCTAACCGTACAATCCCTAACCTTTACCACCCTAACCTTCCCCCTCAGCTCCTTCATCGGGGCTTCGAAGCCCAACAAGGCCTTCGCGGCCGTCTTTCCTAAGGCCACTACCAGCTCTGGCTTCAAGCAACATATCTCCTCCTCTAGGTAGGGCTTGCAAGCCTCAACCTCTTCCTTGTGAGGGGTCCTATTGTTCGGAGGCCTACACTTCACCACGTTGGTTATGTAAACATCTTCAAAGCCTATCTCTTTAAGCTTATCCCTCAAGAGCTTCCCGGCCCTCCCCACGAAGGGCCTTCCCTCTAAGTCCTCCTCCCTCCCCGGAGCCTCACCCACGAACATTACCTTGCCGTAACCTTCTCCAGGGACGGGCTTGGTCCTAACCTTGCACAAGGGACACTTACAGCACTCCAGCACTTTTTCCCTTATCTCGTCTAAACACTCGGGCTTCCCTTGAGATTGGGTTGGACTCAAAGTGGCGCTCCGAGAGGGTTTAACGGATCCAGCTTAACAACGACTGGCTTAAGGCTCTTTACCAATCTATTAGCCTCTTGCCCCTCTGGGCTAGGAAGAGGTCCACCCATTCTTCCTTCACTCCCTTTCCACCTTCCTCCTCTATTCCCCAGTAGTGCTTCAAGGCCTTCCTAGCGAAGGATTTCAGAATAGCCACTTGCTTCTTGAAGCCTATTCCGGTTTCCTCCGCCACTTCCTCCCAGCTCTTGCTCTGTAGCACTTTGGTGATCAAAACTATTTTGCTTTCTTCGTCTATTTCAGGCCTCCACACCTTTGGCTGGGAGAAATATGCTAATGTCAATCGATAAACTAAGTCTGAGGCCGCTTCGAAGGTCATCGGGCCATAAGCGTAGATCCACAGCCTGTCCATGTCAACCGGGTGCAAGTGGGGGACCCTTAGGTCCGGCTGAATGGGTATTGGCTCCACTTCAAGTATGGCCTTGGCCACGTCCCACTCCAAGCCCCTATAGTTCAAGTGTAAGCTGAGCAAGAGCCTCCTCCTAAACAGCCTGTTAGCTTCTAAGATGAGCTTCCTCAAGTTTTGCTTCAATGGGTGCGTTAGAAGTACCGTGAACTCACCGCTGGAGGGGTTTCTGTCCGGGCTCATGTGGACCGGTAAGAAGCCCGACCTAAGCCAAAACCTTAAGAG
>WAOJ01000055.1 GCA_015521275.1 Desulfurococcales archaeon
ATGTTAAAGTTGGCGAGGGACAAGTTTACTACATATACATCCACCGTGTTGATAAGGTCTTTAGAGAAGGTTACCGACGCAGCTACTGCAATGGCTCAGCTGGCCTTGTCCGGCATAGAGGTCCACCCAATATTGAAGGAGGTGGCAGAAGAGGGCGAGGAGAAGGTATTGGTCCTCTATGTCACCAAGGACTGCGAGATGAGCGTGTCTGATGTGGAAGAAGCGTTGGATGCGACAGTTCTAGCGATATATGTGGAA
This sequence comes from Desulfurococcales archaeon, assembly GCA_015521275.1. Classification (GTDB taxonomy): domain Archaea; phylum Thermoproteota; class Thermoprotei_A; order Sulfolobales; family Ignicoccaceae; genus Ignicoccus. Next base: position 259 of record WAOJ01000055.1, read on the forward strand.
GGGGTCTGGATACCCATGCCCAACAGCTCCACAAAACTCAAGAAGGGAATGAAGTTGTTGATCAAAGCGTATTCTGAGCCGGACGAGATTCCGGAGTGTCTATCCGAGCCTTAAGGACCTATGTAGAAGCACCTTGGCTCCCTCTCGTTTGAGGTAAACCTGCTCACCAGCGAGTACAAGAACCTAGCGCTCCTAGACTTGTGCTTTAAGGGGCTCACGGAGACGCTCAACAAGTTCTTTATCTCTCCTATACCGGCCTCATACAAGGGAACATCGAACGGTATTACGGCTAGGTTAGCCGCACCGATCTTCCTACATATGGGTTCGAAAACGCTTCGAGCCCATCGGTAAGCCTCCGGCGCGGGCCTCACCATGTTAACCACTAAAGCGCCTATGTACATGCCTTCCAACTTGGGCAATATTAGCTTGGAGTTTAACAGCTCCGCGCTCCAAGGGGAGGGGTCAACCACTATTACCAAGTTCCCTGCTGTAGCCCTAACGTGGTTTATGGATAGGGACAAGTGACCCAAGGCCACCCACGTTATAGCTGGGTAATCGTTCATTATCCATTCATAGGTCCTCTTTAACGTTAATATCAGCTCTCTGCTCCTCTTTACGTACTCCTCCGGCTTCTCATACATTAGAGCAAAGTACTCGTCTACGACCCCTTGGTCTATGTCTTCGTAACTTAACGCCGGCATCACGTCTATCTTTGCTGTCTGGCTTATTGCAACGGAGTGGAGGGACACGTTTTTCAAGGCTTTTTTGAAGTCCTTAGCGGTTATCGTCCTGACCAGCGTTTGGCCCCTCATGGGTAAGCTCTTGAATAACCTCTGGGTAAGCCTCGGGTTTACCACGTCCCAGTCTATCGTCGCGACCCTAGCTCCCTTTATGAAGGCGGTTAGGCTAGCGGTCTCTATGGTCATTGTGGTCCTCCCGGCCCCTCCTTTGGTAGAGCCGAAGCCTACGACCTTCCAGTCATCCAAGGGGGGCTCTAGCCATTCTCTTTTTCTGAATATCGGTAGTACCACTGCACACCCCTTTCCTCATTTTACCCTTTCGAGGAGTGAGAAATTAAACTAACATCCTCGAGGATTACCCCTTTTTCTTGAAGAACTTGTCCAGCGTTATTACTTTGGACCTCCTCTCGTGAATGGGTGGCAATGAAGGCTTCGCCTTTGACTTGAGGACCCTCAAGAAGTCATCCCTAACGGGTTCGTAAACGTACTTGAAGAAGAGGTTGGGGTCCTTCAATACGTGTTCGGGAAACTTGGAGACGTACTCTAGAGCTTTCTCCCAGGCCAGTTCAAAGGGTATGCCGGCTTCCTCAAACCTCCTGGCCACTTGTCTCATGAAGTCTTCTGGCCTTTGAACTTGGCCGCCTATGGCGAACCAGCCGTCCTTCATGGGGGCTTTATCCTTGAGCGGGCCAACGGGGCTGAGCTTCTCTATCCTCTTTAGCTCTTCCTCGCTGTAGCCCTTGGGCTTCCTCATCCTCCCGGGGTTATAGTGGTACTTAAGCCAAGCGTAGAAGATAGCTCTGTTTAGGCCGAAGCTCAAGGCCTTCTCCAAGTCACCGGTCATTAGGTAATACCTAGCAGCTTGGAGCAAGGCCATGACCGGAAATCTCCCGGGCTCTCTGGGATTCAAGGGTAAAGGCTTCTTCCAAGATAAGGCTTCCTTCACTAACTTCTCCAAGCTTCCCTCACAAGTCCTCCAAGCCTCAGGGTCGTGCTTGGGAGAGTTGGGGTCCGCCCAAGAGAGCTGGAAGTCCTCTAAGGCTTCGGGCTTCATGGCTATAGCAACTCTGTCTAGCTCTCTGTGCAAGCTCAGGGGAGCGGTCGTTACCCTAGCTCTATCCACCAATAGTTCGACCTTTACACCACTCACTTGGTCAAGCTTTAACTTGCTCGCGACGTATTCCTCAACCTTGAGGGCGACCTCGAAGGGCCTCTCTTCCTTTGACCAGTCGTAGCACTTCTCGTTCACGTGGACGTGGAATCCCTTTCCAGAAAACTTAATCCACGGCTTCACTCCCTTCTTTTCGAGAAAGCTAGATATCTTCTCGGCCACTTCCTTAGCCAAGTCCACGTCTTCCGAATCTATGTCCCAGAAGAGAGTTATGCCTTCGACCTTTTCCAAGTTATCGTCATAAACGGCTATGGTGCCGTAGAACGTCCTAGCCCATGGGAACCTCTTGAGAACGCTCATTACGTCACTAGGGCTCCTAATCCTTAGCGGTTGACCATCCAAATACCTTGCGAAGAGCCTCTGTTCCCCTATCTTGCCCTCAACAGCAGCCCACCGGTTCTTCAAGAAGTCCGCTATTTCCTCCGCGACCTCTTTTTTGGAGTAGTATTCGAGGGGGTTCACGTCAAGCCCCAAAGGTTAGGCTAGGCTCGGAGAGGTAATTAAGTAGGCCTCGGAGAAGGACCGCTCACCTCATTCCTCCTCGGTAGAGTAGGGGCTTCCTCACTGGCCGACCTTCATTGCTGTTAACTTCTTAAGTCTCTCCTTGAGCAAGTGGTACTCTATCCCTTGTAAGAGTGCCTCTAAGCTAGCCTCTATTATATTCCTCGACACTGAGGTGGTAGTCCAGAAGGACTTACCGTCCGTGAAGGTTATTTCGACCCTCACGTCGCTCTCTGTGTGTTTAGAGGCCTTCGGTAAATGAACCCTATAATCTATTAGCCTCACGTTGGAGGCCTCCGGAGCTAGCTTCTCTAAGGCCTTCCTCAAGGCCTTGTCTATCGCCTCTACCGGGCCGACGCCCTCTGCTGCCTCCACGTGGGCCTTGCCGTTCGATACCTTCACGACGCTCCAGCTCTTGGTCTCCTTCTCCAAGCCTCCCTCACTTATGACCCTCCAGTCTTCCACGTCAAAGAACTTGGGCCTTATTCCTAGCTCCTCTAATAAGATGAGGAGTGCTGAAGCCGTTGCGTTGTCGAAGCTGTAGCCCTTGTTCTCCAACTCCTTTATCCTCTTTAATGCCCTCCTCACGGCCGGATCCTTCTTGTCTAAGATCATTCCCAGCTCTTGTTTTGCCCAGCTCACCAAGTTAGCTGCTCCGCTCAGCTCCGAGACCGCTACCTTCCTAACGTTGCCCACGCTCTCAGGGGGGACGTGTTCGTAGGCCTTGGGGTTCTTCAGTACAGCGTCCACGTGCACTCCCGCCTTGTGGGCGAAGGCGTTGTCGCCCACGTAAGGCTGGTACGGGTTTGGCTGAAGTCCAGCTAGCTCGTATACGAGCTTAGACAGTCTCTTGAGCATCTTTAAACCTTCTGGGTTCTTCAGGGCCTTTATCTTCATCTTGAGTTCTAGATTAGGTATGAGGACGCACAGGTCAGCATTGCCAGTCCTCTCACCTATTCCGTTCACCGTTCCGTGGACGTGGCTGGCTCCGGCTAGCACACCCATTAGTGTGTTTGCTACGGCACAGCCACTATCATTGTGCATGTGTAGTCCCAAGGGCTTCTTTACGTGCTCTTTTACTTCGCTCACTATCTCGTAGACCTCGTGAGGCAAGGAGCCGCCGTTGGTATCGGCCAAGACTATCCTATCCGCTCCAGCATCCTCCGCTGTCTTGAGCACTTGGAGGGCGTACTCCTTGTTAGCCTTGAAGCCGTCAAAGAAGTGCTCGGCGTCGAATATTACTTTCCTCCCGTTTTCTTTTAAGTACTTTATTGTATCGCTGTCTCTTATACACATCTGA
>WAOJ01000056.1 GCA_015521275.1 Desulfurococcales archaeon
TTCCCGTCCTTTACCATTAGTCCCATACGCTTCAAGTGGCGCTCGTACTCTGGGACCGCGAATCCTGCCACCTTGACTATGTCACTATTCTCTATTTCCAACTCTTTGTAGCTCAGCCTCGGAGTTTCTCCGAAACCTATCACTTCTACCTTTTCTATTATTGGTTCAGGCGACCTTTCGGCTATAGACGTAACCATTACATCTAGCACCCTAAGCATTATCTCCGGTATTGTACCCGTTACGTCGACGAAGACGTTCCTAGTGTTCTCAGTCACCTTGTAATCTTCGGCATTTAGTATGGGTGCCAAGGACATAACCTTCCCTTCGTGCTCGAAGATCGGGTATTGACCCTTCACGACTAAGTGACCATACTCCTGCCCCTTTTGTGTCTTCTCCAATACCTCCTCAAAGCTCATGACTTCTTCATACCCTAAGGGCCTCATCTTGCCCTCACTCACCGCCTTGTACTTTATGACGAAACGATCCTTATCGTACCACCGAGGGTCTAGCGCATCTAAATCGTAAAGGCCTATGGAGACTATCTCCCTCTTGTTTCCATAACTTATGGCGAGCTTCTCTTGGAGTTGGAAGAGTTGCCTTATTGCCTCGTCGTCCAGCTCCAAGTTCCTCACGACAGCTCCGAAGGCATAGGGCCTATACTTCGGCGCCTCAGTTATGTCTAGGACCACGTTTCCCTTGGTCGCTTTATAGATCGGAACGTCCCTCTTGCCATAATAAATTGCAATAGCCCTCGCCAAGCCCTCGGCAGAGAACAAGTCTGCTCTGTCGTGGGCCGCCTCATATACTACTTCGTCGCCGTCGAACTCCTCTAGCTCTGCCTTGAAGACGGCCAAGAGCTTGGTTAGTTCCTCTTTATCCCTAGGTAGCTCTACTCCGCTTAACCTTTCCAAGTCCCAGAGCTTTACCCCTATTACGGGCACAAGTCATCACCTCCTCCTCATAACCAACTCCGGTACCTTGGTCTTCCTAATCACGTCCAAGTCGTTGGTATATAGTTCCCTTATATCGTCTAAGTCTAAGAGCATCATTGCTATTCTGTCTATCCCTATGCCCCAAGCAGCTACGTTATAGCCTTCCAAGCCCACGATTCTGAGCATCTCAGGCCTAAACATTCCTCCGGGGAACACCTCTATCCAGCCGACCTTCGGGTGTTTTATGAAGCCCTCCACCGACGGCTCTGTGAAGGGGAAGTAAGCGGGTTTGAAGAAGACCTCTCCCAAACCCATCTTCCTTGCGAACTCCTCGAAGAAGCCCAACAAGTGCTTGAACGTTACCTCCTTACCGACCACTATGCCCTCAAGCTGGTGAAACTCCATTGAATGAGTGGGATCTAGAGTTTCCGACCTGAACACTCTGTCTAACGAGAACACTCTGTATTCTCCTCCTCCCCTTGAGTAGAGGGTTCTTGCGGTCACGACCGTCGTATGGGTTCTGAGCAAGAGTCTCCTAGCTATTTCGGCCCTCCAGTAGCCCCACATCCTCTTATGTTCCACTTCTGTCCTCTTCATTACGTCCTCTTCTATAGGCTTGCCCTCCACTCCAGAGACGTAGAAAACGTCCGTCTCTGAACGGGCGGGGTGGAACTGAGGAACTAATAGGACGTCGAAGTTCCAAAGCGCGTAGTCCACGTATTCTCCTTTTACCTCCTCAAAACCCATGCTCACCAACACTTCCTTCACGTACTCGTGAACTTCCATCAACGGGTGCCTCCTTTTGCTTCTCCTCACAGGGAACTCGACGGTTAAGTCGAACTCCTTGAACTCGGCTCCCTTCCAAGCGCCGCTTTCGATTATCTCTGAGGTTAGGGCCGTTATCACCTTGGCCTTCTCAATCTCCCCCTTCTTCCACATCTCTACCAGCTTCTCGGTGGGTTCCACAATTATTCTTGAGAGCTTTACCCTCTTAACGAAGCCCCTTTTCTTAAGTTCCTCGCATGACTCGGCCCTTTCTAGGCACTCCCTAACCTTCTTTGCATATCTCCTCAAGCCATCGACGTCTAAGACAAGCTTTCCGCCCTCAATCCTACCGAGGCCGAGCTTCTTCACTAACCCTATTAGTACGCCCGACTCCTTACCTAACTCCTCCTTCAACTTACCCAAATCTATCTCATTGCCGATCAAAATTTCTAGGAGCCTTTCCTCCGGTAACTTCTCCTTCAAATACCTCTTGCCCAACTGACTAAGTTCGTAGGCCTCGACGCTTTCCCTCACTACCTTCACTAGACCTTCCTTTTCCAACTCAGCTAAAGGTCTCATCAAGTCTTCCTTTTTCTTTCCAATTTCCTTCGCTATCTCGTCCACATCCTTTGAGCCCTCAACTACTCTCTTGACTATTTCGAAGTGGAGTTCGGGTAGCTTCAAGCCATTTCCCCTTTTCAAGACTCGAGGGGAACTAAAACACGGCCATGAGGACCGCTAGGCCGGGCGAGCGGTGAGCACTTTTAGGGCGACGCCGAGCCGCTTTATAAACCTACAAGCGTACCAATAGACCCTACGGGGGCGCCTCGTGGAGGTAAAGGAGTTCGTTGAACTCATGTTCCAAAGGATGGAAAACAAGCTAAACGACATTAAGAACAAGAATATGAGCAAGGTGGATGACCCCAAAAGGCTGGAGGAAGCCATACAGAAGGCCTTAGAAACCGTTATGAGCTACAAGGAGAAGTGTCTCCAAGCTCAGAGCATAGAAGAGGCCAAGGCTTGCGTTGAAGAGGCTAGGGACGCAGCAAAGCAATACTTGGGTAAGGACATGACTGGCCTGAAGACGGCCAAGGCCACATTCTCTAGATGCGTAAACATGTATATGAAAAAGCTCCTTTCTCAAGCCGCTACTGCCTAAGCCTTTTTCTTATTACTGGCCATAGGAGGCTCGCCAGCGCGACTCCGACTATTCCGTTCCCTTGCTCTTGTCTAAGCCCTACACTCTCCTCAACTGGAGAGGCCGAGAACTTGAACACTATTACTTTACCGTTCTCCAAACCCGTCGCTATCTCGTCGCCCCACCATGCCACAGAGTATGGCGCACTCTCTAGGCTCACCCTTGTGAGCATTTTTCCGTCTGAGCCGTATACTTCCAATTCTCTCTTACCGACGTCGACTACTGCTACGTATTTGCAGTTAGGACTGAATGCTAGTTGGTATGCCTCAGCAAACCCCCCTCTCTTCCAAAGTTCCTTCGGCTCCGTCGGATCGCTCAGATCGTAAAGGTAAAGGTTGCTACTAGTAGTAACTGCCAAACGACTCCCACAGGCAGCCACGTCGTAGCTCCACTCATCGTATTTTATAATGTTCAACAACTTCCCATCTTTAACTATCAGCAATTGTTCGCCGTCCCAATCGGCTATGTACCAGTAACCCGAGCTATACGCTGGACCGTTCTTAACGCCCCAAGTAGAGTTTATGTCCCAAAGCGCACTCCCGTTAAAAGAGTAGAAGGCGCATTTGGTCCAGCACGCCATGAAGCCTTTATCCGTAACGGTTACGGCCTCATTCATTTCCGGCCCCACGTAGTACCTCTTCGAAACTAGGGTTCCTTTCTCGGTTATGTTTACGTAGTTATCGTGACTAACGAAAGCAAACTTGCCTGAAGAATAGGACGCGTCCCTCAAGCTCTCATAGGCTTTCATGATCTTTAGGACTCGTCCTCTGGGATCTAAGATATAAGCTTTCCCATCCCAAGAGGCTACTCCCAAGAGACCATCGTCGGAGAAGGCCAGCCCGTAAACGGGACCCACTACGTTATAGCTCCAGAGCTCAGAGAGCCCAGAACTCCAGAGTATGGATACGGCAAGTGTGATCAACAAGGAGGAGTATTTCACTTCTCAACGCTTCCATGTACACTACGAAAATAGAGTTAAAAGGTGTAGCACCAGAGACCGTCTCTATATGTCGAAGTACTCGTAGAACTCTACTGGATGCGGGTAGCTCTCTATTCTCAAGCACTCTTCTTTCTTCATCTCGATCCAAGTCTCAAGTATCTCCTTGGTGAATATTGGGAATAACCAGTCGTGGTCGTTCTCCAGCTCCTCAATGGCCTCACATAGGGTTCTGGGCAGCTGCAAGGGGACGCCCAACTGCTTCCTCACGACCTCCTCCACTTCTCTTCTCTCCTCCGGAGTCATGGCATAGATGTTCTTGTCCACCGGCGGTGGGGGCTCTATCTTCTTCTGTATTCCGTCCAAGCCCGCTGCCAACATAGCGGCGAAGGCTAGGTACGGGTTGGTGCTGGGGTCCGGAGCTCTGAACTCTATCCTAGCCGCCTTCGCTATGCCTCTCATGTAGTTCGGGACCCTTATTATCGCGGAGCGGTTGGCCTTGCTCCAAGCTATGTATATAGGCGCTTCGTATCCCGGAACTAGCCTCTTGTAGCTGGAGGTCGTTGGGTTGGTTATGGCCACCAAAGCTCTTGCATGCTTCATTATGCCTCCTATGTAATACCTAGCGAGCTGGCTCAGCTCGGCGTATTCGTCGTTGGGATCATAGAACAAGTTCTTGTCGCCCTCCCAGAGGCTCTGGTGGGTGTGCATTCCATTCCCGTTGTCAGCGTAAACGGGCTTGGGCATGAAGGTTGCAACCATTCCATACTTGGCAGCAATGTTCTTCACAACATATTTCAAGGTTATTACTTTGTCGGCAACCCTCGCAGCAGTGTCAAACCTGAAGTCTATCTCGCCTTGGCCTGGGGAGGCCACCTCGTGGTGGTGGGCTTCAACTTGTATTCCGAAGTAGTCCTCTAACACCGTAGCTATCTCTTGCCTTATCCAGAAGAGCTTGTCGTAGGGGTTGGCCGGCACATAACCTTGCTTGAACCTTATCACGGGCATCTGGGTGTTCCAAGCAGCCTCCCTAGCAGTTATTTCAACCTTCATCGCCTTCCAAGGCCTGTCAACCTCGACTTCCACCTTGTCTAATATCATGAACTCCACTTCGGGGCCGAAGTAGGCAGTCCAGCCCCTTTCCTTGAGGTACTCCTCAGCTCTCTCGGCTATGTACCTCGGGTCCTTCTCGAACCTATTAGCCTCTCCCTTCTTGTAACCTCCCCAATATACCTGAGCTATGAACCTAGCGGTCTTACCAGCAGCAACTCCGGGCGGCTGCTGCCAATCATCCGGTATTAGGGCGAAGGTTTCTGGGACGGGCTTCAGCAACATGTCGCTCTCGTTGATCATGGTGAAGCCTGTTATGGAGGAGCCGTCGAAGCCTCCGACGGCTATGTTAAAGGCAGTCTCGGGGTCATCGAGGACTTCCCTCGCTGGGAAGGTCATGTGCTGAAGCCTTCCGGGAACGTCGACGAAGTGAATGTCAACCCAGCGTACGTTCTCAGCCTTCATAGTTTCGACTACCCTGCTTACGGCCTCTGGATCGGCCACACGCTCACCGCTCTCCGAGGAGTGTGTGAACAGATATTTTCGCCTTATGCGATCTTTTCCAAACATTGTTTACATATATACTTTAACATTGAATACAAACGTTCAGCAGTTTAAAACAATGAAGAGAGGACAGTTAATAGGCACGATGACATGGCTCATTCGGTGTAGTGATGTGGACTTGAGTCAAGTGAAGAGCGGCTCGGTTGTGAGGGTTAAAGAATTGCTCGGCGGTCAAAGGGCAATAACGAGGTTGAGGGAAATAGGTTTGGTAGAGGGCTCATTGGTAAAAGTGATAGATAACCCAATTATAGGGCCTATAA
>WAOJ01000057.1 GCA_015521275.1 Desulfurococcales archaeon
CCTCGGGGATTCCCTCCCCAGGCTGGCATCCTACCAAGCTAGACGACGGCCCCAGAACCCGTTCTCGCTGATACCCTGAGACCTTTATAAGTTTGTCCTCATGAGGAGCGGAGGGAGCCGAAATGAAGCTCTGGCACTTGCTCGAGGGCTTGGCCAACTTGGTGAGGACGGGTTGGATGCAGAGGGGAGTGCCACCAGCGATTGGCGAGACCGTTTCGCTGCACTCCTTTTACGCAGCTACCATAGCCCTGGAGATCGGAGAGAGGTTGAAGAAGAATGGGATTAAGGTAGATCCCCTAAAGGCTTCGGCGATAGCGCTAACCCACGACATAGGGGAAGCTCTGGTGGGAGACATGCCAAAGTGGAGCACGGACAGGATAAAGGAAGTAAAGGAGAGGTTGGAGGTTGAGGCTTTAAATTCGATGGATTTGGAGATAGCCAAGTATGCAAAGGAATATCTCGAAACGAGCAAGGAATCGTTAATTGCAAAGGTTGCCGAGACTCTCGCCACTCTGTGGCAAGCGGAGAAGTACATAAAGATGGGTATCGAGAGAGTCAAAGAAATAAAGGAAAGTATGGAGAAGGGCTTAGAAAAGGCTTTGAAGAGGGCTGAAGAGTTGGACCCGGAATTCGGGAAGGCTTTGAGGGAGGTGATCGAGGATCTCTAAGTATTGTCCGAAGTGCAAGCTCAAGTATAGGGATGAATACAACTATTGCTTGATATGTGCGTCTCCCTTGATACCTTATGAAGAGACGGCTGAAGAGGGGTTAACTTAAGTTAAAATGCTCCCAAGACCTTCAAGCCTAAGATTTCCTCTATTCTATCCTTCTTCTTAATAATGTCGTTATCTAAAGTAGCTATCGAGTCGTCCAGTAAAGACGCTGCTACTACGTGCAACAAGTCTAAAGTCTTTAGCTTTAAGGGGCCGGAGTACTTCATTGCCAGCTCAATTACCTCGTTGAAGTTTACTTCCATTAGCTTCGCGTTCACGCTCTCCACAGAATACTCTACCAAGGCTTCCAACTCTAGGCCCTCGACGTTCGATACTCTAGAGAACACTGAATGCAGCTCCAATACTACCAGCTTCGAGATGGTCCTTTTATTTAGTGAGTTGACCAGCTCCAATGCCTTGGGATGCAAGGGGTCCTTCTCATTGATGTAAGAGACTATTATGTTGGTATCTAGATAAGTCACGTCCTTCCCTCCTCGACGTCCTTCGCGGTGGGGAGGACGTAAGGTATCCCTTCCTTCTTGAACTTCTCAACCATTTCCCTAATTTTCCTCCTCTGCTCGAGCTCCTCCGCCATTTTTTCCATACCTAGAGATATCAGCCTTACGAAGGCTTGGTTCCTGCTCTTGGCTAGGCCTAGCCTAACCATCTCCTCGGCGAAGCGTATCGTTTCTTCATCAACCTTCACAGTGACAGCTTTGGACCCCAATGGGTACACCGGTGGGTACACTTCGAAGGACCATAAATAAACTTATAGTGTGCGGTTAGGACTGGCCTTGAAAAACATGAGTGGGAGCGCTTTCCGACGATGAGCGGTCCCCCAGCGCCGATGGGTGAGGAGTTCAGCCTTGGGCGAGTTATTTGTATTTCACGATGGTTACCGGTACCTTGGCTATCTTCAACACCTTCTCAGACACAGAGCCCAAGAAGAGCCTCTTCAGTCCTCTGTACCCGTGGGATCCCATTATTATCATGTCGTAGTTCCCCTTTTCGGCAACCTCCGCTATCTTCTCCGGCGGCCCTCCCTTCTCTATTAAAGGTTCCGCCTCCACGCCAGCTTTCTTAAGCTCCTCCACCGCCTCGCCCACAATCTTTCTGGCCTTCTCCATCATCGCTTCGAGGGTGTCTACGGCCATGTCGCCTAGCAGCTCGCTCGCCTTTTCTATATCTATAACGTATAGCACTGTTACCTTCGCATTGAGCTTTTTTGCGAGCTCCTTAGTAAACTCCAACGCCTTCTTGGACGGCTCGGATCCATCGTAAGCTAACAAGAGCTTCTCTAACAAGTATGTCAACCCATCAGTACCGTTGTCAAAGTAATTAATATGTAGAGCACGCACCAGCTGTTTAAGGCTTTTGCCAGAGTTACTGGGAGCTTGCAAGACGCTCAGTTTAGGATACGAAAGTTATAGCTTCGACCCTCAGCCTCTCCTCTGGCCTTATGGCGGTTAGGCCCTCGAGGACTTCCCTCAGCTGGGCGTCCCTCACCTTGTTCAAGGCGTTCTGTAAGATCGAAGGGAGCTCCATTACGTTCGAGTAAGGTTTTGCGTAACCCAAGAGCACCAAGGTCGTATAGCCGAGCATGAAGGAGTCGGCGACGTAGTTGGCGCCGTCCGGACCGAGCTTCAGAACCGCTTCAGCGTAGAGCCTCTGGTCGTACTTCTCCGGAGGGCAATAGCCTTCGGTGCAGTCCGTTACAGCGCTTGAGCCCAAGGGGCCGAAGAGGGCGTGCTTCATGGATGAATAATCTCCTAACTTCACCAAGTAGCCGTTCGGAACCCTCTTCAACAACACGTTAGAGGGCTTTATGTCGCCGTGGTAGAGGCCTGCTCTGTGCAAGTAGCCCAAGGCGTCTGCAAGCTGACCCAGCAATACCTTCGCGTTCTCCTCGTCTATCGTGGCTCCATCAGCATCCGAGTCCATGGCTTCCATTACATATGCCAAGGGCTTCTTGGAATAGGCTATAACCTTGACCAAGTGTGGGTGATCGATCTTGAGGAGGAGTTCTAACATAGCCGAGGCGCCTTGGCCTCTGACGTCCATCAAGGTGGAATGGCCTTGGTGGCTCAACAGCTCTAAGAACGCTTGAGGGGAAATCTTCAAGGCAATATCGCCGCACTTGAAGACTGCCCCGGAGGAGCCGGAGCCCAACAAGCAACACTCGCTCAAGTCAACAACCATTTCCTTGGGCCTTGTCAAAGTGATTACTGCTTTTATGTCGAGCTTGTTACAATCTTTGGCGATGACGTTTGAAAGCGTTATGGGCTTGCCGAGGGCCCTTGGGAGGGAGGGCAAGGGTCGAACATTCGGCAACGCTCCGAACGGGTCGGTCCTAGGCAAGGGCGGCGCCGGTGAGGGGCGCAGCTCCAGCGGCATCGTCCTCCTTATCGGTAAGCTGGGAATTGATCGCTCGAGCACAGGGAAAGCAAGGGGCTCAACATTGATCATAGTTTCTTCAACCTTATAC
>WAOJ01000058.1 GCA_015521275.1 Desulfurococcales archaeon
CCCTAGGGTAAACATCCACTTGCCCGGCCCGGGGGTCGGGGGGCCTTGCTTAACCAAGGACCCCTATATGTTAGCTAACCCAATGAAGGGGTTGGCCAAAGATTTGATAATAACTGGCAGAAAGCTCAACGAGTACATGCCGAGGCACTTCTCAGAACTCATCGAGAGGTTGGCCAAGCCCGGGAGCAAGGTGGCTCTTCTGGGCTTAGCCTATAAGGGAGGGGTTGACGACATAAGGGAGAGCCCCACGCTAAAGATATACGAGATGCTTAAGGATAAGTACGAACTGAGCGTTCACGACCCCTACGTGAAGGAGGCCCCAATACCCTTCACTAGGGACTTAAGGGAAGCGGTCAAGGGGGCAAGCCTAATAGCTGTGGTAACGGACCACCCAGATTACAAGGAGATAGACTGGGAAGAGATCGCTAAGCTAGTAAAGGAAAGGGTAGTGCTGGACGGCAGGAACGTGTTGGATAAGGAAAGGGTAGTGAGGGCTGGCTTCGAGTACAAGGCCTTGGGAGTGGGAGAATGATAGCCGTAGTGGTGGGTACGAGACCGGAAATAATTAAGATGGCCCCAGTGGTCTTAAAGCTAGAAGAGGAGGGCTTGGACTACACATTCATTCACACGGGCCAGCACTACGATTACGAGATGTCCAAGATATTCATAGAGGAGTTGGGCCTTCCGGAGCCTCACTATTCCTTCCAATTGAAGGGTGAAACTCCGGGGGAACAGATAGGGGAAATGATAATACAGTTGGACAAGGTAGCTCAAAAGAGGAAGCCCAAGGTTGTGGCAGTGCAAGGCGATACGAACAGCATGGTGGCAGCGGCGATAGCTGCCTTGAAGGTCGGAGCCGACGTAGCGCACGTGGAGGCCGGCCTGAGGAGTTACGACTGGAGGATGCCGGAAGAGCACAACAGGAGGATGATAGACCACGTCTCCAAGTACCTTTTCGCTCCTACGGAGGAAGCGAAGAGGAACCTGGAGGAGGAGCACGTTTACGGAGAGATCTTCGTCACCGGGAATACCATAATAGATGCCTTGGATAGGTACTTGCCCTTGGCGGAGGAGAAGGCATCCCAAATAGAGGTGCCCTTCGACGAATTCGCCATAGTTACCTTCCATAGGGCTGAGAACGTGGATAACCCCTTCACCTTGAGAGACTTCGTAACAATACTGGAGAGGTCACCGATACCGTTGGTATACCCAATTCACCCCAGAACCGAGAGGAGGCTCAAGGAGTTCGGCCTGTGGGAGAGGGTGAAGAACATAAAGCACTTGTACCTAATGAAGCCATTGGGCTACTTAGAGTTCTTAGGGCTCTTAAAGAGGGCTAAGATAGTGCTCTCCGACTCCGGAGGGCTCCAAGAGGAAGTTACCCACCCAAAGATAAGGAAGCACATACTGGTGCTTAGAACCTCAACGGAGAGGCCAGAAGCGGTTAAGGCCGGCTTCGCCCACGTGGTAGGAACAAACCCGGTCGTGGTACTGGCTACTTTGGAGAGGCTACTAGAAGAGAACCCTCCCTTGCCGGAAAGGTCGCCCTTCGGGGACGGGAGGGCTGCTGAAAGGATAGTGAAGGTTTTAAAAGAAGCTTCATAAAAATTATTGTTCTCCGGCCTTGCGGTTGTCGTAAATGTACCTCAACATGGGGTCCACAACCTTCTTCTTGGAGCCCTCCTCGTCCTTTAGGTAATACTTGGTCAAGGGGGCCTTCGACAAGTCTCCGCCGTGTATTAGCTCTTCCATCTTCAACAGAGCCCTTATGAGTCCCTCGGGCCTCGGAGGACACCCGGCTAAGTTCACGACGTAGGTCTGCTTCTGTATCTCTTCGGGCAGGCTCTCTATGAGTTCGTGAATTCCCTCTAGCACGTACTCGCTCTCCCACCAAGGCCCTCCGTTTAGGGCACACTCCCCCATTACCAGTACGAACCTTGGGCCAGGGGTCTGCATGAAGAGCCTTCTGAGCCTCTCGGCTATCTTCCTATTTACTGGTCCGTTAACGAGTATTACGTCCACTTGCCTCGGCGTTGCCCTTGCTAATACTCCTATCCTCTCGAAGTCGTGGAAGGCGAAGGCGGCTTGCATCATCTCTATTGCACAGCACATTATTCCTAAGTGCAACAGCCACAAGCTGTTCCTCCTGGCCCACTTCACCCCTTCCTTAACGGGCTTCCAGTTCTTTATCGTGTTCCTACTTATCTTCTTGAACCTCATCATCTCACCCACTTCATAATTCCTATCTTCCTAACCCACACCAAGCCCACGATAAGGGCGAAGTACAATAGGGCTAAGCCAACTATGGCGCTCGGCGTGGGCTTTGCGGATATGGCTAAAGCCAAGATGCCGGCGACCTCTGCAACTAAGAAGGCCACTAGGTAGGGGTAGAAGTTTATGACGTACCTAACCCTCTGGGGATCTCCGATGGTTAGCTCACCGCACTCATATGTCTCGTACTTGTCCGGGTGGTAAGGCGTCTTGTCCTCTAATATCTTGTTCACTATTAGAGAGCCAGCCTCCACCAAGCCACCTATTATTGCTGCTGTGGTGAGTGCCGTGAAGACCACTGCTCCCGGCTCCATCATCCTATCACCCAAACGTGGAACTGGTTGAGGGCTTGGTGTAGGGGCGCCATTACTAGGTATGGTACGACTCCTATTATTATGCTTATTGTTAGCAAGTAGAGAATTGGGCCCACGTGGTAGAACCTAACGTCCTTAACCTCTATCGGCGGCCTGGTGAAGAGCATCCTCTGGGCGTCCCAGACCAAGTAGCCGGTCACGGTAGCAATGGTTAGGAGCAGTAAGGCGATCACTATGGTTCCTAGGGAGTTGTACTTGGCCATTCCAGCTGCTGAAGCTACTAAGCTCAGTTCTGCTGGATAGCCGCTGGTTCCCGGCAGACCGAAGCCCGCGAATATGGCTATCATTATTATGGTGCTCATTATTGGTGCTACGAAGGCCAAGCCCCTTATCTTGGGTATTTGCCTAGTGTGGCAGTAGTGCTTTATAACTCCGCTCAGCAGGAACAGCGCTCCCACCACGAAGCTGTGAGATATCATCTCGAAGACCGAACCTATGAAGCCCATTACGCTAGCGTTCTGTAAGCCTAAGGCCCATATAGCCGCTCCTATGGTGCTCATGCTCATGTGCGTTATGCTCGTATATGCTACTACCCTCTTGAAGTCCGTCTGAGCTATCGCTACCGTTGCGGCGTAAACGGAAGCTAGGGCCGCCCAGAGCGCTATTAGAGGCAAAGCCCCTCCTAGGATGAACGACGCCATTCCCAAGGTTATCCTTATGAAGGCGTAGCCTCCCATCTTCAGCATTAAGGACGCAAGTATCACTGAGCTGGGGCTTGGGGCCTCCACGTGTGCTGCGGGTAGCCAAGTATGGAACGGCGGCACCGGCATCTTGATGAAGAACGACAGTAGCGTTAACCAAGCGAAGGCGACCTTGACCCAGTCCGGAGCCACCGCTAGGGAGGAGGCGAAGGCGTCGAAGTTGAAGCTGTGGGCCCCGTATAGCCAGCCCAGCACTATTGCTACCAGCAGCATTAGTCCTCCTATTTGGGTGTAGACGAAGAACTTGTATGCGGCGTAAACCTTCCTCTCACCTCCCCAATACAGTATGTGAACGAACATTGGCAACAGCGTGAACTCCCAGAAGAGGTAGAACCAGAACAAGTTCCATGATGCGAAGACTCCTATCAGCGCCGCTTCCGACGCGAACATTAGGGCCAAGTATAGCCTCGGCCTCTCCTCTATCTCCCAGGAGGCCGCCCACGCGACGGCTATGAAGATCAGACCGGTTATCGCTAGGAACAAGGCCGAGAGGCTGTCCACTCTGAACTCTAGGTCAGCCCCTATCTGGTGGAGGCCCGGCAAAACGTACTTCTCGTAGTATGGCTTTTGTACTCCAGCCAGTATGGGCTTCGCCAGCAACGCCGCTATAATTATGGTCATAACTATGGAGAAGGCTCTAGCCTTCTTTTCGCTTATCAGCAAGACGGCTATTGAGGACAACGCCGCTATTATTATTGATGCCAACACCTCACACATGTCTCACCACCCCACGCCGAAGAGCAATATTAGCGTTATGAACATCAACACGGCGAGGCCAACCGCGGAAAGGGCTAGGTAGAGGTTTATATCACCGTCTTGGATTGAGAGTAAAGCCTCGCCGAACTTGCTCATTAACCTAGCCAAGCCATCTATTACTTTCACGTCCCAATAGTCCTCGTCCACAAGCCTAACGCTAACCGCCCAGACCCAAGCGTACGTCCTACCAATCAAGAACGCTGAGACGATCAAGAACTTGGTGTAGGCGTACTCTATGGCTGCAACGACTTTAGAAAGTACGTAGGCCCAGAAGTTCGCTACGGCGTGGAAGAACTCGTGGAACCAGAACTCCTTGTAGAACGGGTACCATAGGTAATGGATCAAGCCTTTCCTTTCTATAACTCCGTATATCAAGTAGTAGCCTATTGGTAAGAAGAAGCCTATTATTGCTAAGGATAGGGCTATGTTGCCCAAGGGCAGCTCGAACCTAGGCCTAGCCTCCTCGTGGGCCGGCAAGTAAGCCTTCAACGTGTAAACTATTAGTGGCCCCGAAACCAGTACTATTATTGCCATGGTTGCCAAGGTGAACTTCATAGCTGGCTCGGCGTCGTGGACGTGGCCCTTCCACCTCGGCTTCCCGAAGAAGGTTAGGTAAAGCAGCCTTCCGCTGTAGAAGCCCGTTAAGCCAGCGGCTAGGGTTAGCAGTACTCCGGCAAAGAGGGCGTGAGGAACCGGGCTGTACATGGAGCTTTCTATGATCAGTTCTTTGGACCACCAGCCGGAGAAGGGAGGTATGCCCATTAGGCTTAATAACGCTATTAGGGTCGCTACGAACGTTACCTTCATGTACCTCCACAAGCCTCCCATGTTGAACATGTCCCTAGCCTTGTAGGGGTCGTGTAAGACGTGCTCTAGGCTGTGTATTACCGCTCCGGCCCCTAGGAAGAGCAGCGCCTTGAAGAAGGCGTGTATGTACAAGTGGGCCACTCCAGCTATTAGGCTTCCCAAGCCCAAGGCAGAGAACATGTAGCCCAGCTGGCTCATGGTTGAGAACGCTATTACCTTCTTTATGTCCCTGGCAGCGGCTCCGAAGAGCCCAGCAATGAAGGCGGTTATAGCTCCAATTACAGCTATGAAGTCCATCAGTGTCAAGTTGTATATTATGTATTCGCTATAAAGCGGGAAGAGCCTAGCTATTAGGTATGCTCCAGCAGCGACCATAGTCGCTGAGTGGAGTACTGCGGAGACCGTGGTAGGGCCTTCCATCGCGTCGGAGAGCCAAGGCCAGAACGGTATTTGGGCGCTCTTACCTAGAGCTCCCACCGTTATGCCGAAGAGTATTGCTGTTAAGGCTATGGCTCCAAGCCACTTCTCGTACTTTAGCACTAAGGAGTGCTGGAGAACTAATATGTTCCCTGTTCCAGCGAGCGCTATTAGGGCTCCTAAGCCCGCCAAGAAGAAGAGGTCCGCGACCCTAGTAACTAGTATAGCCTTCCTGCCGGCCCTAACGGCGTTCGGACCAACTATAGGGTGATACCAGTAGTAGGAGATCAGCAAGAAGCTCGCGGCTCCCACGAGTTCCCAGAACAACATTATCAGTATTATGTTACCGGAGAGCACTATTCCTTCCATGGAAGCTAAGAAGAGGAGCATCTCGGAGTAATACCTATGGGGCCCTCTGGCCCCAGCCATGTAGTTCCAGCTGTATATTAAGTCCAAGAAGGTTATGGTTGCCACGACTACTGCCATCATGCTGGATATCGTGTCAACCAAGATGGAGAAGTAGTTCTCGGAGTTGTACGTTGGATACCACGGGTAGTATTTTATGAAGTAAGTGTGGCCCAGCCCGTAACTTAAGATGTAAAGCGTTATGAGGGCCACCACTCCGGCAGTGCCAGCCCCTAGGAGCCACTCCCACCAGTCCTCTCTGTCCCCTGCCCAAGCGGGCTTGAACTTTATCCTCTTCTTGTACAGGGGGCTCAATAGGACTATTACACTCATTACTAAAGGAATGGCTATCGGTAAGGGTGCCAATGCCACTAACCCGGGCGGCGCCTTCGCTGCTAGGGTCGCGCCCTCCATTTGCACACCCTAGCCCTTCCCTTCTACGGCTCTTGATAAAGGTCATTCTTTGAAGGGCGAACGGGCGCTGACATGCTTATAGTGGGAAACACCTTAGCGGCCAGCTGCTTCGAGGGAAAGGTAATAGACCCGGTCAACAGCGAGCCCTATCCATTAAAGAGAATAACGTTCTCTGGAAAGGACTTACCGCTAATACCGATCTTGGTTGAGAGCTGCCCGGAGGGCTGGGAGTGCGAGAGGATAGAGGGGGTAAAGGTCCTAAAGGAGGGAAGCCACGATAAGGCTTGTAAGGATTGCCAAGACCCTTGGCCGAAAAGATGGGCCTTCATGGAAAATAGGTACTTTGTCAAAAGGGCTAAGCTGCCCTCGAACGAAGTACTGCCCTTGAAGATAAAGAGGTTAGAGCCGGGGAAAATAGTGCTCAGCAACTGGAAGGTTTTGGAGTTCGACGAACTAATATGGACAGCCCCCTACGATTACTTGGCGGATCTATTAGGCTTGAAGAAGCCCAAGAGGTTTGAAGCTACTTTAGCCATAATGGAAGGGGAGGCCGATTGGGACTTGGCCTACCACCTGGGCTCCGCCAACCCCTTCTACGCCTTGGTTAGGGTCGGAGAGGTCATCTGGGCCTTGGGCCCGGGCTCCTTCGATCCCCTCTCAGCCATAAGGCATTTAGTTAGGAAGGGGTACCTAAACAAGGTTTCCAAATACTTGTCCTTTACCATAACATATTATGCGATGGACAAGAACGAACCATCTCCTCCGGAGTGGGTGAGGCTGGCCGGCAGGGCGGCGCAGTGGAGGGAAATGGGCTTGTTGGAGGAGTTGGACTGTCCTTGGACTAGTAAACGGTGAGTTCGACCGGGTCTCCGTCCTTCAGCTTCAACTTCTCCCTTAAGTTATACGGTGAAATAACCTCTATTATTTCTGGGGGGTGGTGGGTCTTGAGCGGTATTATCACCGCTCCCTCCAAGCCCATAATCCTCGCCGGGAAACATAGGACTTCCCCGTACCTCCTCCCTCCTTCCGTAAAGCCCTCCAGAACTATAGCCTTCCTCAAGGCCAACAAGGCCTTCTTCTCCGAACTCTCCGGGTCCAGCAATACGTTCAAAGTGCCCGGGAACGGGTCGAAGCCCAGCTTCTTCCTCACTTGCTCCCGGTAACCTTTGAGGGAAAGGTAATACCTCCCCTCCCCGTCCCCGCTCACCACCTTCCCTCTGAGGGTCAAAGGCTTGGTAAGGATTTGTTCCACCAATTCCTTGCCCTTGGCCGTAA
>WAOJ01000059.1 GCA_015521275.1 Desulfurococcales archaeon
GGTCATAGCAATAGACCTCAACCCCCTCTCCAGAACGGCCAGGATGGCGGACATAACTATAGTTGATAACGTCATTAGGGCAATACCAAACATAACGAAGTTCGTGAAGGAAATGAGCTTGGAAGAGGCAAAGAAGACGTTAGAGGGCTTCGATAACAGGAGGAACTTACTGGAGAGCATAAAGTGGATAAGGAAATGGCTCGATAACGCTTTAGATCTCCTTTAGGTAGTTGGCTATCTCCTCCTCGCTCACCTTTCTGGCAACCTTGGTGTCCGCCGGTACTACGGCCACCTCATAGAACTGTGGCTCCCTCTTGGTCTCAGTCGCCTTTACCAAGGCGTAGAGGGCAAGCTTTATGGCCTCATCCAAGCTCATGTCATAACGGTACTTCTCTTCTAGGATCTGGATTATGGTGGAGTGGTTCTGACCTATGGCGACCGCCATGTAGCTCATGTACTGGCCGCTGGGCTCAGTCATGAAGAGCTTGGGTGAGTCGTCAACTCCAGCAATTATTAGAGCGACTCCGAAGGGCCTCACTCCTCCGTGCTGGGTATAGGCTTGTTTCAAGTCGCTAACTGCCCTAGCCACGAACTCCACTGGGGCGGGCTCGTCGTAGGTGAACCTATACCTTAACGCCGCAGTCCTGGCGTAGTCGACCAGTACCCTTCCGTCGGCTGCGAGGCCAGCGAAGCTAGTAATTATGTGCTCGTCTATCATGAATACTTTATCCAAGTGCTTTATATCGAGCAGCTCTTGAACCTTCCTCTTTTCAACAGCTATGAGGACGCCTTCCTTACACTTTATGCCTAAGGTGTTCCACCCCTTCTTGACGGCCTCGAAGGCGTACTCCACTTGGTATAGTTTCCCTTCAGGAGAGAACATAGTGATGGCTCTGTCGTAGCCCATCTGCGTAGGGGGTATGAAGCTCATTACGCTTCCCACGAGACTTGGAAGGAACTGAAGTAAAAACTTATGGTCTATTTTGAGCGTGGAGAGGGCGTTACTTCTTGCAGTTTAGTACAGTTATGGGGAAGTCTAGGTCTATCCTCCTAGCGTCTTGTTTGCTCTCGCCCTCGAACCAATAGAACACGCTGCCGCTGACTATCTTATTCCCGGGCTCCACGGCAATTATCCTTATTCTTATAGTGGCGGCGTCGCCGGGGTTTAGGACTGTGCTCGTCGTTACTAGACCGGAGCCTCCCTTAACTCCTTGTCCGGCATAGACAGTAACTCCGGGAGGGGCCATTAGGGTCAGCTGTAGGTAGGCCTTGGGGTTAGACAAGGGATTGACCACAGTCAATTCGAATACTGCTTCCTCGTTTACACAGACCTTGGTCTTTATGGGTCTCAGCTGGACCTCTAGGGCCTTATAAGCCCTAGCCTTCTGTTCCGGCGTCATGGGTTGGTGGGCGAAGAGCAAGTAAGCGCCCAAGACGAGCGCCAACATCAATAGCCCTATGCCAGCCAAGGTCAGTGTGTCCAGTACCAGGCCTCTCCTTTCGTTCATGCCCGTTTCCCACGTTCTCTTATGTTCCTTTGGGGAATATAGCTATATCGGTGGCGGTAAGTTTGAGGGTTTCGAAAGACGTTTACTTGCTCGCCGGACCACCCATAAATGATGAGGGTCAAGCTTTCTTAGTAGAGGCGGAGTGTCCTTTGATAGTGGACTCCGGGGCTTTCGGAGAAATGGCCATGCAAAACTTGTTCGCATATAAAAGGAAGCTTGAGGAGGTAGAGTTTCTAATAAATACCCACGCTCACGTGGACAGAGCTGGTGGGGACTGGCTCTTCGAGAGGGCCGGGATCAAGATAGCAGCTGGAGATCCGGATGCCCTAGCCATCCAGAGCGCGGACCCGGAGTACACGGCTTCAGACATAATAGGGGTTGAGATGAAGCCCGCCCACGTGAGCTGGGTAATAAAGGACGAAGCCTTGGTTTGCGGAGCAGAGATCTTGCTCTTGCCCGGCCACACGGCTGGGAGCTTAGGGGTTTACTGGGAAGGGACTTTGCTTGCTGGAGACTTGCTAGGCCCCTTGAGCCCTAAGTGGGGCAGCGACGAGAAGGCTTGGGAGGAGAGCATAAGGAAAGCTATGGAATACGAGCCAGAAATCTTATGTGCCAACAACGTCTGCTTCAAGGGCAAGGATAAGGTGAGGCTAGTACTTGAAAAGAGCTTGGAAATGGGACCCCCTTGGCTATGATAAGGTTACCGGGACCGAGGCTCGAAGGAGAAGTGAGCGTAGAGGAAGCGTTGTTCAAGAGGAGGTCCAAGAGAGTTTACAAGAAGGAGCCCCTAACTTTGGATGAACTCGCTCAGCTGTTGTGGGCTGCTTACGGCATAACCCATCCCAGAGGGTTCAAGACTACTCCCAGCGCCGGCGCCACTTATCCCTTGGTCGTTTACGTCGCCGTGGGAGAGGTAGAAGGCCTGGGGCCGGGCGTTTACAAGTACTTGCCGGAGAAGCACTCCTTGAAGCTGATCAAGAGAGAAGACGTGAGGGAAAAGCTCTACATTGCTTGCTTAAGGCAGAGATGGGTCCTAGAGGCCCCCGTAGACATGGTATTGGCGGCAAACTTCGAGAGGACCACGAGGGTTTATGGGAAGAGAGGCATTAGGTACGTCTGGATGGAGTTCGGCCACGCCAGCCAAAACGTTTACCTCCAAGCTACAGCCTTAGGGTTGGGAACCGTAGCTGTGGCAGCATTTTATGACTACCTCATAAAGGAAGCCTTGGGCATTAAGGAGGATCCGGGTTATGTGATGCCGGTGGGGAGGGTTTGAGGGCTGACGTAGCCCTAACCTTGCTCCTATCGCTCTCGCTCTCAGTTGCCTTTAGTCCTTGGTGGAACCCTTGGAGCTATTCGCTTAGCGCCTTAGGCTCTTGCTCGAACGGCTTGGGGGCCGTCGCCTTCAACGGGGGCTTGGCATTAACCTCTTGGGAACTCTCCAACTCAAAGGGCTTGTTGAAGTGGGTGGCCCTCTTGACGGCTTTGGTGGCTGCAATAAATATAGACTTTGGAATCTTTCATACATTAATAGCCACAGCCTTGTTCTTGACATTGTTACTATTCATCTACCAAAAGGGTGTCCTGGGCAAGGTTGGTGCGGTAACTTCCTTAGCCTTGTGGATTTCTCACTTCCTCTTAGGCATACCCCCGGGCATAGCCATACCGGAGCTTTACACAATCTTCTGGGCCTTGCTATTGGCTTGAGGGCCTCGGCTCCTAGCCTGATCATCACCGCTCAGATCCCGACTTGACCTCACGGGCCCTATTTACTACGTACTCAGCTAATATCATAGCTATGTCTTTCTTCAATATCTTTGAGAGGCCTAGCCATTGGGGAGACGGGTTTACCTCTATTACCTTCGGTCCTTCCGGGCTCTCCACTAGGTCCACCCCGGCGTACTCCAAGCCCAAGGCCTTTGTCGCCTTGACTGCCATCGCCTCGTAAGGTCTTACTGGAGCCGGGTCTAGGTCTGCCCCTTGGGAATAGTTGGTTACAAAGGTAACGGGAGAAACCCTATACATAGCGCCAACGGCCCTATTCCCTATTACGAAGACCCTAACGTCCCTCACCTTTTCCACATATTCTTGTACGATTGCGTTGAAGCGGAAGGGAAATGAGGATAGGAAATAACCTAAGCTCTCCTTAGTTATCAGTTGAACTCCAATTCCCAAACTGGAAGATAGCGGCTTTACCACTGCCATTTCCATTTCATTTATTATATCAACCAGCTCGTTCCTTCTCCTTACAAGCTTTGTTTTGGGAACGGGAATTCCTTTCTTTTCCAAGGTCTTTATTGAAGAGTACTTGTCCCTGGCCAGAACTATCGCTTTGGGATCATTTATTACGAGCGTGTCCTCCATGCAGGTAGTTAAGGCGTTGAAGGTGACGAGGTCTAAGTTGTAAGGGAAGCCCCTCAACATTACTGCGTCGTACTCGGAAAACTCGTCGCAAGGTACTTCGTCAAAGGGCTTCAAGCGGACCTCCACATGTAACTTGGTGAAGGCTGTATAGAGTGACAAGACGCTTCTTGGAGGGTAGCTTTGAGGGTACGTCAAGAGGACTCGGACCTGGCGTCCGCGATCATTGATTACCTCTCCAATACCAGCCCTCCTCATCGTCTGTACTCGCTGGGCGGTATATAGAACGGTATTTTACCCTTGTGGTAATCGTAGATGACCGTTCTGGCCGCTTGCTCTATTAGCGGCTCGTGGTCGCTCTTGTAGAACCATCCCCTCCTCTTAGCTAATTCTGCTAAGAACTCGTATGGGTCCTCATTATCAAATCCGTAGGCCTCTTGTATGGCGTTGGGTTTGTACTTCTTTATCATCTTTATCAAGTCCACGGCCACCCTAACTGGATCTCTGAGCTTCTCAGGAGGGGCACCCCTCAAGGCCTTCTCCAAGGGGTTCCCATCTGGGGGAATAACTCCGGGGGTATCGAGCAAGTATATCTGGCCGGAACCCTTGTACAAGTTGGGCCTCTTGGTATAGCCCGGGCTGCCGGGTATCGGAGAGGTGCTCGCGCCCGCTCTGCCCCTTAACGCATTAACGATCGTGCTCTTGCCCGTTTTAGGGTAGCCCACGACCCCCACCAATATTGGTCTCACGTCCGTGGCCCTATTGATGGTTCTCCTCAGAACCCTCGTGCCCTTGTGCTCCTTGGCGGCTAGGTAAACGGCCTCATAACCCTCTCCCCTTATTATCTTTACCCACTCCTCAGCTACCTCTCTGGGAACCAAGTCCGCTTTGTTAAGCGCAATTATCAGCTTCTTCCCCATCATTTCCACTAGCCTCTCCAGCCTCCTGCTCCTAGTGGTTGTGGGGACCCTAGCGTCTACGGTCTCTACGACCACGTCCACCCTCCTTATCAAATTCGCCAACATCCCCCAGCTCGCGGTTATCATTCCCATCCACTCTCGTGTGCTGTCCACAGCAAAGCTATATAGCTCCCTAGCAC
>WAOJ01000060.1 GCA_015521275.1 Desulfurococcales archaeon
TAATAAAACCCTTGAACGTAAAGGTAGAACCTCTGAAGAGCGTAGTCATAGAGCCCCTCAAGTTCGAGTATACCATAAAGGTCGAGAGGGACTACTTCTTCAAAGGGTTGGACAACGAAATAAAGTTCGACGAGTGCAAGAAGGTCGCTAAGAGAGGCGGCTGGGGATCGCTCTACGTTTGTGGCGATTACGTCGTCAAGGTCCACAGGGATTGGGAGGACTGGTTCGAGAGTACGTTAAGAACGGATGCAACGGTGAAGGGACCTAAGGGCACGAGCAAGCCTTGGAGCTGGGCGAATGTGGCTGACTTGGAGACCATAGACCATCCAAACTTGGTTAAGGTAATTGCCGTTCACAAGGAAGCACCAGTAATAATTATGGAAAAGGGCGAAGGAGAGGTCAAGGGCTTCGAGGAAAGAGTGGAGGCCATAAAGGCGGCTATACAGCTAGCAAGAGCCTTGGACTTCTTACACAAGAGAGACATAATGCACTTCGACGTCAAGCCCTCGAACGTAATAGCGTTTAAGGACAAAGACGGTTACATAGTGAAGCTCGGAGACTACTCGTCGGTTAGGAGGAGCGTGGGGAGAATACTATCTCCCAGCAAGCTGACGGAGTGCACTCCTCCTTACTGTCCCCCAGAGGCTTATGATAGTAAAATGATGGAGACTTCGAAAACGCTGATCTATCCTGCGGACGTTTACATGCTAGCTAAAACGTTGCTCAAGTGGATGGGCAAAGAGGTTTATGAGATAAAGAGCTTTGAAGACCACAACAAGTACTTGCCGAAGATGCTTGAGGGAATCGAAGGAAAGCTGAGGGAAGCCTTGGAGAAGGCTTTGAGCTATTACCCAGATGAAAGGCCTACGGCTGAGGAGTTTGCGGAAATGCTCGAGGAGGCGCTCAATGAGGCACAAGCTACCGACAATCCATCCCTCCAATTGGAAGGTAACGCGCCTCCTTCGAAGTAACGCGGAGCTAGACGTCAACGCTCGGCTCACCTTTAGGACCCAAAACCTCCAACTTTACAATGTGAGGGAAACTTATAGGCCTCATTAAAATACTTGCCGACCGGTAATATAATTTCTCAAACCCCAGAACTAATTTTGAGTGCGTTAAGGGTCAGAAGCGGAGATAGCCATGAAGGAGAAGGTCCTAGTGCTCGGCGGAGGCGTTGCCGGTCTAGCGTTCGCTAGAGAACTTGCTAACAAGGGCGTGAACGTAACCGTCTTGAGCATGCACGACTACTACATAAGCGGACCCTCAAGGCCCTTGATCTTGAGCGGTGAGCAGAAGCTGGACCGCATCACTAGGGGCTACAACCACTTGCCCAAGGAGATAAAGGTAGTGTACGGAAGGGCAGTAGGAGTGGACTTCGCCAACAGGAGGGTGAAGCTCTTCCACGCCAAGGAGGAGAGG
Organism: Desulfurococcales archaeon; assembly: GCA_015521275.1. GTDB lineage: Archaea > Thermoproteota > Thermoprotei_A > Sulfolobales > Ignicoccaceae > Ignicoccus. The sequence goes on from WAOJ01000060.1 coordinate 1,420, forward strand.
TACATAGAGTACGACTACTTGGTAGTGGCCCTAGGCCTTAGGTATGCCTACGACGCCATAAGGGAGGAGGACAAGATATACAACGTCTATGACCTAGGAAAGCTCTTCGACCTCAAGCACTTGATCTGGAACGCCAACAAGGGAACCATAGTGGTCAACGCTCCCAAGCAGCCCTACCGCTGTGCCCCGGCTCCGGGCGAGACCGTAATGACTATAGACATGGTCTTGAGGCACAGGGGAGTGAGGGACAACTTCAAGCTGATCTTCGTCGACGGCAACGAGAAGCCCCAGCCTCCGGTGATAGCTGACGTGTGGCTCAAGCTCTTCGAGGAGGCCGGAATAGAGTACTACTTAGGAAAGCAAGTGGTAGCGGTAACTCCGGAGGGCGTTGAGCTGGACGACGGTACCAAGATACAGGCCGACTACAAGGTGATACTGCCTCCGAACAAGCCCGTGCTCTTCGACAGCTGGCTGGAGGTCAGGAGCCCCAAGGACTTGAGGCTCAAGGACTACGACGACGTATACGCAATAGGTGACATAGCCAAGCTGCCGTTCCCGAAGAACGCCGAGATAGCCATGATAAGCGCTGTAAACGCTGCCAACAAGCTCCTAGAGGACATGGGCCAGGGAGGAGGCAACTACTTGGACTACAAGTTCTCCGGCTGGGCCTACGCCGGAAACCTTAAGGGCGAGCTGAAGACCTTGAGCGTCCAGTTCAGCTTGGACTTCAGCGAGGGCAAGCCCAAGGGAAGCAAGGACCCCGAGCCCAAGGCGGAGTACACCGAAAGAAAGGACAACTGGGAGCAAGGCCTCCTAAAGAGGCTCTTCGGCTACTGAGTTCCCACAAAAGTCATAAGCCCTTATTTCTTCCCTTACTTCTTCCGGAAGCTTCAAGTACCTCTTCCTCGGTCCCTCAAACCTCTCGGTACAAGCGTTATACACGAACCCATCCAAATTCCTTAACACGTCTTCCGGACCCTCGAGCCAGACCACCTTACCGGAATGGCCTAACCTCAACCACTTCCAGACCTTGTCTGCTAACACGTATCCCTCGTAGGTGGTTGACCTAACCACGTAAGCCCTCTTGAAGCTCGGACATACTTCAATTATTATGTCACTTATGTACCTCAAGCTTTCCCTGAAGGCTAAGCCGTTCTCGTTCCACCATACGGATACTTTGGCCTTACCCTTGGACCTCTCAAGGGTAAGGAAGCCGTCTTCCCCCCTCCCGAGTTCGTAAACGCTTACGGTGCTCGAACCTTTCTTACAGATCCTAACCTCCTTAAAGGGAACCTTCTTGCCCAGAAGGAGGGCCTCCTTAGGGAGGTAACCCTTCCTCATCACGAACCTCAGGAGGGTGGACCTCCTCGCACTCTTCCCCCTCATCGCACATCATGTGTCTTTCAACTTTACCCGTTATAACTTTTAAATAGTTCCAGGAGCTTCCTCTTAACTCCTTCGAAGCTCGCTTCCGGTGCCATTTCGTACCTTATGCCTCGTAAGGCCTTGGCCGCCTCCGGACCTATTACTATAAGCTTGCCCTCCAAGACCTTTGGATCCTCATTGGCTAACTCCAAGCTCTCCAAGAGGGCCCTCCCTATCTCGGCTGAAGATACTACTACCGCGTCCGCTTCCTTTACCAGCTTGGCTATTTCTGGATTAGGCTTCCTCACGGTTTTATATATTACCGCTTCCCTCAACTTGTCTCCCAATACTTCCTTCAAGGTCTTCGAAGCCTTATCGGATCTAAAAGCAACAACCTTGGAATACTTGGAGAGTTCTTGAGCTAGCGAAGCGGAATGGTACTCCTTGGGGAGCTTGGCCTCTATTCCAAACCTCTCCAGCTCTTCCTTCGTCTTGGGACCTATTGCGTAAACGACCTTACCCTTAAGTTTCTCCTTGATCTCTGGAACTTCTTCGAATAGGAACTTGACGCCCGTAGGAGAGGTAAAGGCTATAGCCTCCGCCCACTCAACGGCCTCAAGAACTTCATCCTTGTTTATGATAGGCTTTAGCTCGAGCAGAGGAACGTTAATGACCTCGAAAGGGCCCAAGTCTGGGGCCCCTCTGGGGCTGAAGGTTAGGACCTTGACCAAGCTTCATCTACCCCCACTACGTTCCTAACCAAGCCCACTTCATAGGCCCACTTCACGACCTTGCCGAATACTAAGATAGCCGGAGGCTCTATTCCGTGTTTCTCCATGAGTTCCGGAAGCTTTGAGGCCCTCCCCAAGACTACCCTTTGGGCCTTGGTACAGCCCCTCTCTATGGCCGCTGCCGGAGGGTTTCCGGAGGTCAAGACGTCTTCCACAATTTCCTTCACCTTTCCAACTCCCATCAATACTATCAAAGTATCCACAACCTTCAACATTTCCCCGTACCTAGGCCTTTCGCTTCCCTCGGCGGCCCTTCCAGTGGCCACTGCAAAGGTGTTGGCCAAGTTCCTCCTAGTAACCGGTATGCCCGCACAAGCGGGAACTGCTGTAGCGGAGGAGGGAGCTGGTATTACCTCACAAGGTATGCCTTCCTTTAACAGAGCTTCGCACTCCTCCTCTCCTCTGCCCAAAACGAAGGGATCCCCTCCCTTCAACCTAACCACTAACTTCCCTTCCTTGGCCAGCTTAATGAGCAAGGAATTTATTTCGTCTTGACTCATGGAGTGTCTCCCGGCCCTCTTGCCTACATATATCAGCTCAGCTCCCTTCGCATATTTCAGCAAGGACTCGTCCACTAGAGCGTCGTATAGCACGGCGTCGGCAGCTGCTAATATTCCGGGCAAGCATGAAGGGCTTAACCAAGGCTCTCCGGGCCCCGCTCCGGCTATTATTACCTTCAACCCTTCTCCCAAGCATTGTCTCTAGCGTAGGATTAAACGGCGCGTTCATCTACTTTAATGTACTAAAACGAACTTTTAATGGGTTAAACATTGCCTCAATTCCAGAAGGTTCACTTCCGTTCAAAGGACAAACCCTAACGTTTTATCGCACTCAATGAACCTTACACATCTCATTCTTCATTTATCTTTTTGCCTTTGTTCACATGGGCGCACTTTTTGATCGAAAGTGGACCTTCACCATGAGAACAGAGCTAAGCAGTATTTATGCTTTCATGGGCGCAGCGAAGGTCATTAACCCCCTTCAATTTAAGCTGGAGTCTCTACATTGATGAATAAGAAGTGGGAATTGAATAAGAGAAAGGTTATAAGGAGAGATCATGGGAGGTTTAAATGGAAGGGTCTCGGAAGAGTCTCAACAGAGAATTGAAAGGGTATTCGGCCTTCTCTGGAGTTGGGAAGATGTCCTTGCTGAAGAGTCTCAACAGAGAATTGAAAGTCTTCCTCAGTAGTTGCGTAGAGAGCAGTAATTTTGTAGCCGGAAGAGTCTCAACAGAGAATTGAAAGCTTCCCATCCTCTTCTCAACATAAGAAGCTACTGAAGCGAAGAGTCTCAACAGAGAATTGAAAGTTGTTCCCGTCGCCTACGCGGGAATCGTCTCGTCGGAGTACGGAAGAGTCTCAACAGAGAATTGAAAGCATTGCTCTACCAGCACTCTGAGCGGGACGAGGACGGTCACCGGAGGAGTCTCAACAGAGAATTGAAAGATTTCGATATCGATAAAGAGAAAAATACCCTATCCAACCTATCTCATAGTAGAGCTAAGGCCTGAACAATATTGCTAAAATTATGATTAAGAATGCTAAGAACCACAACCCCTTCCACGGACCCCAGAAGCAAGGCCCGCAGTGCCACCAGTGCCAAGGCATGAAGTAGGGTAAGATGAGTATCAAGGCTAACACTATTAGTAAGCCCGTAACTAGCCTCATCAAGTCCCTCTCTTCTCTCACGTTCCCCTAGCCAAGCGGACAAGTGAAGATAAAAGAGCAAAATTAACAAAACGTCACGACAGCTCATTTATTACCTTTCCAACGTCCTTTTCCAGCTGTTCCAAAGATATAGCGTTTAAGTCATCAACAGTTGAATGATATATTTCAAGCAAGTACTTAATAGGCGTTCCGAAGACCTTTATTTCCTCTTTTAAGGCAGAATAGGCCTCCAAGTACTCCTTATCGCTTATGAAGTCCGTCCCCTTGTAGCCTACACAGTCCACCACAACAACCTCAGAGTCATCTATTACGTCCTTGAAACCTTCTTTAGCAGTTATCATCGAGTACTCCCAGTACTTTGGCCAAAGGGTAACCTCGCTGAAGCCCAAGAAGAGGACAGCATCGTCCCTAACCTTTCCTTCCTTGAACAAGTTTAAGAAGAGGGAAACGCTCAGCCCGTTGTCTATTACCCCTTTCCACAACGCATCGTAGTGTACGACGAAAACTTTCTTGGGACTTTCGACGTTTCCGGCCAATATGTGCTTTAAGCTCACGGGTCTCACCTTAACCCTTAAACTCCCCTCTACCTTCCCCTTCTCCAATATCTTGACGATTCCCTTCTTAGAGGTGCTGATTGAGGGGGCCCAGTGGAAGACGGGCGTAGAGACCTCTTCGAAGTACTTCAAATGTGAGTTGAAGTTTACGTTAGGGAAGTCAAGCATTCTC
>WAOJ01000061.1 GCA_015521275.1 Desulfurococcales archaeon
CCACTAAAATTCGTTTTTCTCAAACGACCATACTCCTATTTAACTTTAAAGTGAATGGAAATACCTTCTCTTGGTAAGGAGGATTGGATGAGGACAAGATAAGTAGGGAAGACATCAAAGAAATCAAGGAAAGTGCGGAGAACGTCAGGAAAGAGCTTACTCAAGTAATAATGGACGTGAAGAGGGAACTTCACGGAGCAATAGAATCTTCCAGGCTGGAAGTGTTAAACAGGATAGACTTGATCAAGACTGAGCTAAAGGCTGAGATAAGGGACGCAGAGATGAGGGTCGAGCAGAGGATAGATGACTCCAAGAAGGAGCTTAAGAGCGACATAACCAATTTGGTAGTTACTATGGAGAAGGAGTTGGAAGGACTAAGATCCGACGTAGAGGAAATAATAAGCGCCTCGATGAAGGCCGTAAAGGCCAGCTTGGTAGTATCACTCATGACCTTGGTAGTCTTAGTATTGTGGATAGCCATCAGATCTCTTCAGTTCATCAAGTAGCGAGCGGTATTCCTCAGCCGCTTCAATGCTTTTCTTGGCCAGCCTCTTCACGTTAAAGCCCGTCTTGGCTGAAATTGGCATTACCTCAACGGTCCAAGGGTAGAGCCTCTCAGCTTCGTCCCTAACCTCTTCAACCACTTCTCCATAATCCTCCAATAAGTCCACCTTGTTCACCGCTATTACCAAAGGCCTCCCCGTATAGCCTATCTCTGCCAAGGTAGCCAAACTGGAAGCTAACTTGTCCTTCACGTTCGGGACGCTTCCGTCCACCACTAGCAAAGCGAGGTCGGAATAGAGAATTTCCGCTAGGGTGGCGTGGAAGGCCTCAATTATTTGGGGAGGTATACCTTCTATGAAGCCTACGGTATCTATGAATATTCCCTCCTTCCCGTCCACCCACACTTTTGCATGCTTAGGCATTATGGTTGTAAACATTTCTGGCCCTTCCTTCAAGTTGAGCTTGGCTAAGGCATTTATCAAAGCCGTCTTGCCGGCGCAAGTATAACCAGTAACCGCTATCTCCGGCAACCCTAACCTCTTTAGCCTCCTCCTCTTCTGGTTCTCCCTCATCCTCTTTATCTTTTCCAACTCCCTCTCTATCTTCTTCATCCTCTTGTGTATTGCCCTTATGACGTACTCGACCGCATATTCTCCCGGCCCTAGGAAGTGCACTTGCTCTCCCTTCTTCGCGTTCCTTATGTACTCTCTTGCCAACGTCAGTTCGTACTTAAGCCTGGCCAGCTCGGTCTGAAGTTTGGCCTCCTTGCTTCCTGAATGGAGCTCAAAGATCTTTAATATGAGCGAGGTCTTATCCCATACCTCGACGTTCACTTCCCTCATTATGCGGTAGAGCTGGGAAGGCTTGGGGTTGCCAAATATTACGACCACTTCCGCCCCTTCCTCTTCGACCATCTCCTTTAGCCTCTTGAGCCTCCCCGGGCCTACGTAGGTGGCCGGGTGAGGGGTTTTGCAGAACGGGAGGGTAGATACAACTTCTAGTTCTGCCGTCTCACAGAGGGCGAGGGCCTCCCGGTAACCTTGGCCCTTGGGGCAAGCTACCAAAATCGCTCTCTTCCCTAAGCCCCTCACCTCATCGCGAAACGAAGAGGGGTTTTTATTCAGAGGGCCTCCAAGGCCACTCGTCGGAGAAGAACGAGCTTTCTTCTATAAGATCTTCAGGCCACTCCTCATCCTTCATTCCTTCTTTGCTTATACCTAGCTGAGCCATGCTCACCTTTATTCGCCATGCACAATTTGTTAGTTAGGGTTAAAATAGGAGAGGCTTGCGTATGCACAAGCGAACGAACCATTGTCACGAGAACATAGTGTACGAAACAGTATCTTTCCTTTTCGGATACCTTATAAATTTTGTGCTTACGCTTAGGGCAAGAATTCCATCGGTGAGAAAGGCCTTCCTAACCTAGGCTTAGGGGAACATTTCTCCAAGGTTGCGTCAACCACTACTTGAGCTATTCTAGGTCCTACCGTTCTAACCAACCTAACGTTATCTATTCTAAAGGAAGAGCACTTTTCAGAGAGCAAGGCCCTCCCCCACCTCTCCCCGGAAACTTTAGGCCTCTCCCCATACCTCACGAGGACGTGGAGGTATAGGTGGAGCTTGCCCGGGTACCTCAAGGAGAGGAGCGCGAAGTCCAAGTATTCCGGAGCTAACTCCGGTAAGGGCATTAGCACTCTGTCCGCTTGGCCCTTGAGCCAGTAGCTCACGGAAGCGGAGTCGCCCAGGATGGGTATTACCTTGTCTTCCACCTTGTTCCTCTTAACGTTCTCTACCATGTACCAATACGCGTGCTCGTTTATGTCAACGGAATATACCTTTGCACCCTTCTTTTTGGCTATGAGAATTGAGAAGGGTCCTACGCCGGCAAACATGTTGAAGACCACTTCCCAAGGCTCTACCAGTTCGGCAATCCTCAAATGTTCCCCGGAAAGTCTAGGCACTATGAAGACCTTGCTTATGTCAACCAAGTACTCGCAGCCGTGTTCCCTGTAAACGGTTTCGGTCCTCCTTTCTCCAGCTAAGTGAATTAGATCTCTCAAGCGGTAAGGGGCCTTTGTACCCGGCTCTACTGCCCAGACCGACCTTATCCCCGGCATCCTCTTTATTAGCTCTTCTCCCAAAACCTTCAGCTCCTCTATCGGATAGCCGAACTTCCTGTGGATCAACGCGATATCGCCCACTACGTCAATCCTACTCCACACGTCGTCCTTGCCCAAAACCTCCTTGGCTATTCTCTTCAACAGCTTCTCCGTAGCCCTCACCATATAAAGTTCCCTAAGTATGCTCGAAAAGGTCTGTGAGGAAATACATGGGCGCCGAGAGGGTGAGGACTCGGTTCTCGGCCGAGGCCTATTAACCTTGTTCAGCCGTGAAGGAGGGCACTCAAATGAAGGTTAGGCTCGTTCTCGTAGAGCCGGAAGGCAAGATAAACATGGGTTTCATAATAAGGTTGGCTAAGAACTTCGAGGTGGATGAGGTAATATTGGTTAATCCAAAGTTCGAGATAGACGAGGAAGTTTTGCGATTCGCCGCCCAAGGGAAAGATTACGTAAACAAGGTTAAGGTAGTGAAGAACTTGGATGAAGCCTTGGAGGGGCTTAAGGTTTGTACCTCCGCAAAGGTCTCGGACAAGGACCCGTTGAGGGATTTCGTGGTACCTTGGGAGTTACCGGAAAAGGTTGGCGAACCCGAGGTGTTAACCTTGGTCTTCGGCCGCGAGAGCGTGGGCCTAACTAGGGACGAGCTGAAGAAGTGCGACTTGCTCTTACACATCCCCGCTTCTCCGAACTACCCTGTTCTGAACCTCTCCCACGCGGTAGCAATAGCCCTTTGGGAGGTCTGGAAGGCCTATCGATTGAGCAAAGCTAAGCTGCCCAAACCCGCCTCTGAGGAGAGGATAAAGCTAGTCATGGATAGGGCTAAGGAACTGATGGAAGTTTTCGTAAGAGACGAAGAGAAGAGGGAAAGGCTCTTGGAGTCTTTGAAGAGGCTCTTATCGAAGGGAACGGATCTGGAGGTTGGTGCCTTGCTCTA